>JAOZUP010000302.1 GCA_029938595.1 Thermoanaerobaculales bacterium
GTCGAAGACCGCGGACGGCGGGCGTTCGGAAGCGGATTCGGACGCGGTGCCGGAACAGCCCAGTTACGGCGTCACGACCAGAAGCATCTCCTCTGCCACCAGGTACTTCGTCGCCGCGGCCTGGACCTGAGCCGGGGTCACCGTGGCATAGGCTGCCTCGTCCACCGCAAGCGGCGAACTCGGGCCCTCGAAGAGCGCACGTCCCACCCGGTAGGCCCGCGACGCGGCCGACAGGCCCCGCAACATACGAGAGCGCCGCTGGCGAGCGTTGAGGCGTTCCAGATCGTCCGTCGACAAAGGCTCCCGAGCCAGCCCTGCGACCAGCTCCTCGAGAAGACCTGCCACCCGTTCCGTATTCTCCGGTCGTGTCCCGACCGAAGCCGACAGGATCCAGGCTCCACCGGGTACCGCTCGGACGCCAGCGCCGAGACGATAGGCCAGGCCCTCACGCTCGCGGATCACCGCCGTCATCCGGTCGGAGAGCGCATCGACGGCCACCAGCAGGGGTGCCTTGTCGGCCGCCGCGACCTCGGCGATCCGCCCCCACAGCAAAGTCACCTGGGGAGCATCGCCGATTTCGACGGTCGGCGCGATGGCGGCCGGTTGCGGCACCGGATATGGTCCGCGCCGGGGTTCGGCCGCGGGCCCTCCGCTGAACGAGTCTTTGATGAGCTCGAGGGTCTGGCCCGCCGGAAGCGGCGACGCCACCGTCAATACCAACCGATCGGGGGAAAAGTAGCCGTTCGGCCAATTCTCCCACAGCGCCCTGATCTCGGCCTCATCCGCAATCGGAGCATCCAATGGGCCCGACACCGGTTTCGCAAGCGGGTTCTCGGCCCCCAGGAGGGTGGCGAAGAAGAGCTGTTTGGCCTTCTCCCCACCCCTGTTGTCGGCCTTCCGAGCCGCGGTGTGGCCGTCCACGGCCACCCGCCAACCTTCTTCGTCCCACGCCGGCACTCTCACCATTTCGGCCAGGATCTCGAAGGCATCGGCGAGACTGGCCGACGGTCCTTCGATTCGGACGTAGGAGAAGTCCGGCACGTGGTAACGGTTGTCGAAGGGAATCACCGGTGAGTCCGCCGGCTTGATTTCGAATCCCGCCCGTTCGATCCGGCCCTCCAGTTCACGACTCCCGCCAAGCACCGTACCGCCGATCAGCAACCTGTGAACGAAATCGGATACGCCCGGAGCATCCGCGGACTCGAAGAGCGTGCGATCGGCGACCAGGAGATGGATACCAAAAACCGTGCTGCCGGTTTCGGGAAGGATGCCGACGGTGAGTCCATTGTCGAGGGTCGCCACCAGACTGCCGAGGGGGCCCTCATCGAGGGCCGATCGGCGCACTGTTGAAGCCGGTGCTACAGCATCGGGCAGGGGGGATCGTTCTGCCGGCCCTCCGTCGCCCAGCCACGCGGCACGGGTGCGGCCTCCAGCACCGGTGAGCAGCTCCGCTGCGGCGGCACGCACGTCCACCGGAGACACCTCCACCGGTTCGACTGCCTCGGCCAGATCGCCCCGTGTCGAGGCCAGAGCATCGCCGTAGAAGACGGCGGCGTAGTGCAATCGCTGACCGTCGAGCGCCCGCTTTCCGGTCCAGGCCCGCTGAATCGCAATCACCTCGCCGTCCTCGGGCCCCGATGCGGCGGCCGCCAAGGCGCCAAGGGCGCGCGCCAGGAGAGCTGCAGGATTCACACCAACAACGGCTTCGATGCGGAGCTCAACCAGATCACGCGGTTCCCGCGGCGTCCGAACAACGCTCAGGCTGCGGGCAAACTCAGGAATCAGAGCCGCAGCCAACGGACCGGATGGATCCTCCATCCATCGAGAAATAAGCTCCAGTGAGGTCGCGGATTTCGACAACGAGTCCGGCGCCGCAAGCACGAGGGCGAGAGTGCCGCCCGCCGGTCCCTCCGACGGGCCCGGCATCCCGTGCCCCATGCCCATTCCCATCGCGGGCATGCCACCGCCTTGAGGCGCTTCCGGAGCCGGCGCGGCACCCCACTCGCCCCACCCAGCCCACTCGAGCTGATCCTCCCGCGCCGGCGCGCCGGCCGTCGCGGGCAACTTCGCAAACGGCGCCAGCACGCGCTCGAGACCTTCCACGGGGAGATCACCTGTCACCAGCAGGCGGAAACCGGCGGGACCGTATCGCCTCTTCCAATACCGCACGACCTCCTCGCGGGTTGTGTTGGTAACGGTCTCCACCGTACCTCCGACGGGGTGCTGCAGCGGGGTGTCCGCCCACAGCACCGTCCTCAGGCGTTCTTCCTTGAGCCCGTCGGGTGACGCGTGGTCTTTGGCCAGCTCCTCGAGAATGACCTTCTTCTCCTTTTCGTACGTCGCGGGCTCGATGGTCGATCGGGTGAGCATGCCGGCCATGAGCCCGGCGGTGGCCACCGCATCCTCGCGCGGCACGAGTGCGAAGTAGACCGTTGTCTGCTCACGGGTGAAGGCGTTCATGTAGGCCGAGAGTCGTTCGAATGCCTCAGTCACCCCCCGTTCGTCAAGGTCGTCAAAACCGTCGAAGAGCAGATGCTCGAGGTAGTGAGAAAGACCGCCCATCTCGGACGTTTCGTCCTGCGACCCGGCCGACACCGCCACAGTAACCAGCACCGTTCCGGAACCCGGCCGCGGCCATAGCAGCGCTTTAGCTCCCGACGGCAGGATCCGCTCGACCGGTTGCACGGCCACCGTTTCCTCTGCAGCCTCGACCGACGAAACCGGAGTGAGAATGAGGACGGTCAGGAAAGCAAAGACGACACACAGAGACACGCGGCGAATGGTGGGGATCTTCATGGCGTGGATTGTATCCCAGCTGGCCATCGCAGAGATTGCGGATTTCGGATTTCGGATTTGTCGGCGCGAGGAGGTGATCGGGTTGATTGAGAGGGGTTGTCCGCGCTTGGGCGGGGACGGGTCGGGCGAGGTTATTGCTCGGCGGGTCGATCGGCGCTCATCTGGATCCCTTTTGCGCCGACGCTGCGGGCGATGTCGAGGACGTGAACCACGACCCCGTAATCGGCGTCCTTGTCGCCCTTGAGGATAATGCCGTCGTCCGGGGCCCGCTCCACGAGCTGGCGGATCCGCTCCTTGAGCTGGCTCTCAGGGACGATCCGATCATCGATCCAGATGGTTCCGTCGGCCGCCACCTTGACCTCGGGGGGCCTCTCATCACGGCTGACCCCGGCATCCTCGGCGGTCTCGGCCTCGGGAAGCTTGAGCTTGAGACGCTCATCGGTCACAAACGTCGTGGTTACCGCATAGAAGAGAAGCAGTAGGAAGACGATGTCGATTAGCGCCGACATCTGGATCTCGGGCTTGTGCTGCCGCAGAGGGGCGAGACGCATCAATCCTCCTCGTCCCTGACTTTCTCATGCTCACGCACGAGATGCAGAAAATCCAGGATCTGCGCCTCGATGTCCGACAGGATGCCCACCGCCCTCGACTCGAGGTAGGCGTGGGTGAAGAGCGCCGGGAGGGCAATCACCAAGCCGGTTGCGGTCGTGATGAGGGCCTGCGAGATGCCCGACGAGAGCTGCTCGGTGATACTGGAGCCGGCGGACGCGACGACGGCGAAGATCTTGATCATACCGATCACGGTTCCGAGGAGGCCGAGCAGGGGCGCCCCGGCTACGATAGTGGCGAGCGCCGGCAGACCGCGCTGCAGACTCATGAGCTGGAGACGCCCGGTGTCCTCGAGTATCTGTTTGAGCTCGTCGTACGGCGCCTGCCGGTTCTCGACCAGGGCCGTCACCAGGCCGGTGAACGGGCCGGGATGACGCCGGCAATATTCCACCGCGCCGCGGTACTTGTCGCTCGCGAGGAGCCCGGACAGCGTCTGGACGGTAGCGGGCTGGAGGAAGTTCTTGCGCCGCAGCGACCACAGCCGTTCGATGATGATGGCCAGGGCTACCATCGACAAAATGCCGAGGGGAATCATGACCGGTCCGCCGGATATCAGAATGTCAACCAAGAGTGAGCTCCAATTTGGGAATCTACCTCACCGCCGGCCCCGGTCCGGAGCGCTGCGGTTGTAGAAGAAGGTGATGGTAACACCCTCGCGACCGCTGCCGCCGAGTTCCACGGGCAGCGGTTCGAAGGGTGAGGAATCGGCAATCGCGTCCCGCGCGGCAAAGTCCATCGGCGGTTTCCCGGACTCATCGACGATTCGCAGCCCGGTGATCGTTCCGTCCCGCTCGATGAAGAACCGGATCTTGGCCCGGCCCTGGACGCCCAGCATCGCGATTTCAGGTATCCGCCAGTGCCGCCTGATCTTGGCCAGCATCGCCTTGGCGTAGGGTCCCCAGTCGTACCACTGGGTGTCAAAGGAGAGGCCGCCCGTGTCGACCTGTCCGCCGTCGTCGCGGTTGGGCATTTCCGGAAGACCGCCCTGATCCGGAGGCAGGGCCCAGGAACCGGGCGGAGGAAGCTGGATCGCGGGTTGTTGGGCCTCCGGTTCGGGCGCCTCCTCTCCCGCACCTTCGGCATCGGGTTCCCTCTGCCGTTCCTCGGCCGGTCTCTCGAGCGGCTCCTCCCGCGGGCGCTCGGGCGGGGGAACCTGCGGCACCTGCTGCCCCGGCGCTTGCGGCGGCGATCCGGCGCCAAAGGCCTGGGCGCCGTCGGCCTGCACGAGCTGCGGGGTGTTGCCCTGGGTCGACGGCCTGTTCGCGGCCTCGCCTTCGCCGCCATGGGCGCGGCGGTCGAGATCCGACAGCGGCACCTGGTTCGATACCGGCTCCTCCTCGCGTTCCTCGGCGAGATCGACAAACTCGAACTCGAGCGGCGGCTGATCGTCGGCCAGGGGTTGCTGCACCAGCTCAACTGCGGAAGCATCAGACGTCGGCCACATCCGTTTCAAGCTCGGCGCCACCAGGAAGATCAACAGCAGGTGGAGCAGTATCGAGATCTCCAGCGCTCGGCGGAAAAGGCTTTTATCGCGACGCACGCACATACCCTAGCAAGTTTCCTGCCATCTTGGTCTGATCATCCTCGCGCATCTCCGGCCACAACACGGAGTTTCCAGGAAAATTCCTCCTGCAACACGACTTTCGGAAGCTCTGGATCGACCTCTAGCCCGCTTATCTCACCGGGTGCCGTCGCGAGGGGGGCGAGGTGCCGTGCCCAGTGGTGTTTTCGACCCGAGGGGCGCGGAGTCGTACTTGACAGTACGTCGAGCACCCCGAGGTGAGAAAACAACGTTGGGTGCGGTGCATCGCCGGCTGCAGCCGGCAGCTGGTGAGATAAGCGGGCT
>JAOZUP010000026.1:0-5994 GCA_029938595.1 Thermoanaerobaculales bacterium
GTGCGCCGTCTCTTCGCGCAGGAGGGCCGCCCGCGAAACGACCAACCTTTGAGCGTCGGGGTCGTACTCGAGAACCTTGAAGGTGTAGGTCTGGCCGAGGTGGCTGTCGAGATCGTCCACCCGCACATCGGAGATGAGGGACATAGGGCAGAAGCCACGCACCCCGGAAACGGTGACGTCGAATCCGCCCTTGCGACGACCCATGACCTTGCCCTCGACCGGCTCGCCCGAGGCCACCGCCTGGTTGAGCCTCTCCTTGAGCTTGGCCTCGAGGGCCATCCTTCGGGAGACCCTGATTTCCTCGCCGGCCGACACCACGACTACCTCGACCGGATCGCCGGTTCCGAGCTCGTCGAGCTCGGTCCGATCGAGGACGGCCTCCGATTTGCCGGACACGTCCACCAGCGCCACATCGCCGTGAATAGCGACGATCATGCCCTGGATCACATCGCCAGGCTTGAGCTCCTCTTCGAAACTCTCACGGAGAGCTTGCTCGAACTCGTTGATATCGTTGGATTCCTCGATCATGGCAGGCCTCGCAGGCGGATAATCCGAGCACCGTGTGCACGGGAGCGGAAGGATAGCACAACGTTGAATTAGGAGTTAGGAATTAGGAATTAGGAATTTCGGATTTCGGATTTCGGATTTCGGATTTCGGATTTTCCACCCATCCACCCGGCTTTGGGGGAGAACGGGTAGGAATTCCTCATTCCTAATTCCTCATTCCTAATTCGCACTAGCCGGCTTGCCAGACGATATTGCCGCCAACGATGGTGGCGGCCGGCCAACCCTTGAGACGCATGCCCGCAAAGGGTGTGTTGCGGGCCAGTGATTTGAATGAGCTGGGATCAACCGTGCGCAGAGCCCGCAGGTCAAGGATGGTGATGTCGGCCGGCACACCTTCGCGCAGGCTGCCGCCGGGTAGGTTGAAAATTTCCGCCGGCCGGGTCGACATCAGGCGCACGAGTTGCGTCAGACCGATGACCCGCGCGTGCACCAGACGATCGAGAGCCAGGGGAACCGCCGTCTCGAGACCGACGATTCCGAACGGGGCATCGGCGAAATCGAGCTCTTTTTCATCGGTGTGATGGGGCTCGTGGTCGGAGACGATGGCGTCCACCGCACCATCATAGACCGCCTGCAGGATCGCCTCGACCTCTACCGCACTCCGAAGCGGCGGGTTGATCTTCCAGTTGGGATCGTAGTCAGCGCCGGCCACATCCTCGTCGGTGAGAACAAACTGATGGGCCGCGACCTCGCAGCTCACCGCCTGCCCCCGTCGTTTGGCGATCCGCACCAGATCGAGCGCGGTCGAGGTGGACAGATGGCAGAGGTGGAGTCGGCCGCCGGTGAGCTCGGCGAGCAACACGTCTCGCGCGACCATCACCTCCTCGGCCGAGGTCGGCATCCCGCGCAAACCGATTCTCGTGGACACCGCGCCCTCGTGCATCGATCCACCGTCCGAAAGATCGAAATCCTCCTCGTGGGCCGCCACCGGGATGTCGAAGCTCCTGGCATACTCGAGCGCACGCCGCATGAGCTGGGCGTTGCCGACCGGGCGCCGGTCATCCGATATTGCCACCGCCCCGGCCCTCGCCATCTCGCCGATCTCCGCCATTTCCTTGCCCTCGAGACCTTTCGACAGCGCACCCACCGGGTAGATCCTTGCCAGACCAGCCTGTTCGGCCCGCTCACGAATGTATGAGGTCACCGACGGATCATCGTTGACAGGATCTGTGTCCGGCATGCAGCAGATTGCGGTAAACCCACCCGCCACCGCCGCCTTCGAGCCCGTCTTGATCGTCTCCTTGTACTCGAATCCCGGTTCGCGCAGGTGGGTGTGAAGATCGATGAAACCGGGAGCGACCACCAGCCCCGCCGCATCGATGATTTTCACCCTGGCAGGCGCCTCGAGGCGTTCGCCGATTGCCGCCACATGACCATCCTCAACGAGGATGTCCATCCCCCGGTCGAGGCCCTGGGACGGATCGACCACGCGGCCGTTACGAATCAGAAGCCGCTTCACTGCGTCCTCCTGCAAGCAGGTAAAGAATGGCCATGCGGATCGCGACACCGTTGGTCACCTGATCGAGGATCAGCGACTGCTCGCCGTCCGCCACCGACGAGTCGATCTCGACGCCGCGGTTCATCGGACCCGGGTGCATCACGACCGCGTGATCCGCGGCCAGCCGCAACCGTTCGGGGGTGAGGGCGAAGAAATCGAAGTACTCGCGCATGGATGGAAAGTTGATCTTTTTCTGACGCTCGAGCTGGATACGCAGCATCATCACGACGTCGGCCCCCTCGAGGGCCGGCTCGATCCGCAGGAAGGTACTCACCCCTAGGTCCTCCACATCGAGCGGCAGCAGTGACGCGGGAGCAACAAAGCGCACCTCGGCACCCATCTTCGTAAGCAGGAACGCGTTGGACCTCGCCACCCGCGAGTGCCGGATGTCGCCCGCGATCACCACCCTGAGACCCTCGAGAGTATCGAAACGTTGGCGCATTGTCAGGGCGTCGAGAAGGGCCTGCGTCGGGTGCTCATTGATGCCGTCACCGGCATTGATGATCGACACCGGAATAACGCCGGCAAGCCGGTGCGGCGCGCCCGAGTTCGGGTGACGAATGACGATGAAGTCTGGCGCCATCGCCATTAGATTGCGGGCCGTGTCGAGGAGCGTCTCTCCCTTGCTCACCGAGGATCCGGAAGACGAGAAGTTGAGAGTGTCGGCCGAGAGCCGCTTCTCGGCCACCTCGAAGGAGAAACGGGTCCTGGTCGAGGGCTCCATGAAAAGGTTGACCACAGTCGAACCACGCAGCGCCGGCACCTTTTTGATCGGCCGCTCCGCCACGTCGAGCAGCTCCTCCGCGGTGTTGAGGATGAGCTGGATCTCGCCCGCACTCAGGTGGTTGATCCCGACCACATCCTTGCCGCCGAGGGCGGTTGCCGACTCAACCGGCATCTTTCACCTCGCGGCCGATCCAGACGCCGTCCTCGCCATCGACCTCGGCAAACCGCACCCGCACGTCCTCGTCCCTCGATGTATTGATGACCTTGCCGACAATATCGGCAGCGATCGGCAGCTCGCGGTGGCCGCGATCCACCAGCACCGCCAACCGCACCGCAAGCGGGCGGCCCCAGTCGAGCAGGGTATCGAGGCCGGCGCGGGTCGTGCGTCCGGTGAAGATGACGTCGTCGATCAGATAGACGATGCGTTCGTCGATAGAGTCCGGGAGCACGGTCTCCTTGAGCACCGGCTGCTGGTGAGCCGGTCGCCAGGGGCCAACGTCGTCGCGGTAGAGCGAAATGTCGAGTCGGCCGACAGCCACCTTGCGCCCTGTCACCTCCTCGAGCGCGCACGCCAGACGGTCAGCCAGGGGTACCCCGCGTGTGTGAATGCCGACCAGTATCACGTCGTCACCGTCACGTTCCAGGATTTCCGCGGCCATCCGCGCCACCGTATGGGCCATACTGTTCTTGTCCAGAACCTGATGCAGCGCCGTGCGGCCGGGGTCGTCCGTCATCTCACCCCCACCCGATACCCACAAAAAAGCTCCCCTATCGGGAAGCAGTGTGTGCGGATTCCTGTTGCTCGATCTCGCATCCGCGGCATCGTAGCACAACAGACATAACTCAAGTTTTTGGTTTTTAGTTTTTAGTTTTGAGTTACGGACGTCCTGCGGGCGTCGTGACGCTCGCCCACCGATCCATCGTTCCCGGGAGTTTGGGTGGGCATTCCTAATTCCTAATTCCTAATTCCTAACTCGTTGGCGGGTATGATGTCCGTCGATGACCGAGCACCCCCATCCGCGGTTCGCCGATCGGCTGATGATCCTGTCCGCGGCGCTGCTCTTCTCCACCGGTGGCGCAGCGATCAAGCTGTGCTCGCTGACCGGGTGGCAGGTGGCGAGCCTTCGCTCCGGCATCGCGGCCGCGGCCCTCCTCGCATTCCTGCCGGTCGCCCGCCGGAGGTGGAATTGGAGAACGTGGCTCGTGGGGTCAGCGTACGCGGGCACCATGATCTGCTTCGTCCTTTCCAACAAGCTCACGACCGCGGCCAACGCCATCTTTCTCCAAGGGGCTGCACCACTCTACATCCTCCTCCTGAGCCCGCTCCTCCTTCACGAGCCCGTCCGCAGTCGCCAGATCTGGTTCATCGCCGCACTGGCCGCCGGCATGTCGATGATCTTCGCCGGCGCCCAGCCGGCCCTCCACACCGCCCCCGACCCACTGCGGGGAAATGTGATCGCTATCGTCGCAGGGATCTGTTGGGCGCTGACCATCGTCGGTCTGCGGTGGCTCGCGCGTCCTTCTCAGAGGATTTCTGTTGCGGCCGGCGATTCACCGTCCACCGCCGTCTCGGCCGTAGCGTGCGGTAATCTGATCGCCTGCCTCGTGACCCTGCCCGCCGCACTCCCGATATCGGGCGCGACAACGGTCGACTGGGCAGTGCTCGCGTTTCTCGGCATCTTCCAGATTGCCGTTGCGTACGTCTTCCTGGTCCGCGGTGTACGCAGCGTCGGTGCTCTCGAGGTTTCGCTGCTGCTGCTCCTCGAACCGGTTCTCAGCCCAGTGTGGGCGTGGCTCGTCCACAGCGAGAAGCCGGGAACGCTGGCGATTGCCGGCGGCCTCGTTATTGTCGCAGCGACTGCTGTGTACACCTGGCGGGGCACGAATTCGGAATCAGGACCTGGGAATTAGAGATGATGCATTCACCAACGCATCAGAAGGGCAAAAAACATGGACTGCACCAAGTTGTTTCGGGTCAAGCCAGGGGAAAATATTGACCTCGACGACATCGACGCGGACTTCAAGCCCGAGGGGTTGAGCCGTGACGAAGCAGAGGCCGAATTTGCGAATCTCACCGAGAAGCTCCGCGATCTTCAGCACCTCATGTACGCCGAGGACAGCCGCTCGCTGCTGATCGTCCTCCAGGGACGCGACGCCGCCGGCAAGGACGGGACGATACGCCACGTCTTCGGTCCGATGAACCCGCAGGGGTGCAGGGTGACGAGCTTCAAGGTCCCGTCGAAGATTGAATCCGCCCATGATTTTCTGTGGCGCTGCCATATCGCGGCGCCCAAAAGGGGCATGGTCCGCATCTTCAATCGCTCGCACTACGAGGATGTGCTGGTGGTACGGGTCCACGACCTGGTGCCGAAGACGGTGTGGTCGAAGCGCTACGATCACATCAACGCCTTCGAAAGACTGCTCGCCGACAACGGCACAATGATCCTCAAGTTCTACCTCCACATCGATCGTGAGGAGCAGCTCGAACGCTTCAAAAAACGGATGGACAACCCGAAGAAGAACTGGAAGATCAGCGACGCCGATTACTCGGAGAGGCCGTACTGGGATGCGTACACGAAGGCCTTCGAGGATGCTATCTCGAATTGCAGCACGGATGACGCACCATGGTTCGTGATCCCGGGCAACCACAAGTGGTTCCGCAACCTCGCGATTGCCGACATCGTGGTCGAGGCGATGGAGGGTCTGAAGATGCGGTACCCCAAGCCATCGGTCGACATGGACGAGATCCGGAGGATGTACCACGAAGCCGACGAGGCGGGGTAAGCCCGGACACCGGATACCCGATTCCAGATACCAGATGAGGATCTCACTAGTCAGGGTTGACGGAAATCGGGTATCTGGTATCAGGCATCCGGCATCTGTTGCCGATACGTCTTGGCAATCCTCCGGCCAGAACCCATATTGTCAGGAAGAGAATATCGTCAGAGAAAGGGGGCAACCATGCGCTGGACTTACGCGTGTCCACACTGTCAGGCGATGCTCAACCCCGACGAAACGGTGGTGCTGATCGGCGAGTGCGGTCCTCACCGTATCCTCATCGGCTTCCACGCCGAGCCCGGGAACTATCGCGCCTACCTGCCGCCGGAGTTCGAGCTCCAGGAGGGGTCGATGTGGGACTTCTCGTGCCCGGTGTGCAATCGCAGTCTGATCGCTGAGATAGCCCCCGAGCTGTGTGCTCTCGA
>JAOZUP010000026.1:6094-17866 GCA_029938595.1 Thermoanaerobaculales bacterium
CGGTGTGCAATCGCAGTCTGATCGCTGAGATAGCCCCCGAGCTGTGTGCTCTCGATATGAAGGTCCAGGGTGTTCGCCACCGGCTCTACTTCTCGCGCACTGCGGGTGAGCAGGCCACCTTCGAGATCACCGCCGAGGGCGTCAAGAGCCACGGCAGAGACGCCGAACAGCACTCGCTGGAGATGCTCGAGTTGGTGTGACCCGCCCACACACTCGATGCTCGATGCTCGATGCTCGATGCGACAAAAGCCAAAAATCTTGGACTGCGTTCTCTAGCATCTGATATCCGGCATCTGGCATCCGGTATCCGGTATCCAGGCTCACCCCCCTCCCCTCTTCCTCGACGCCCCCGCTTCCCGTGTACGATAGTGCACGTGGAAGCCAAACGTCGCCGGATGGTTCTGAGGTCGATCGCGCTTGGCCTGTCGGTGCTCGCCGGCGGTACCGTCGGCTACATGGTGATCGAAGGCCAGAGCGCCCTCAGCTCGTTCTACATGACCGCCATCACCGTTACCACCGTCGGTTTTCGCGAGGCCTTTCCGCTGTCGCCGGCGGGACAGTCATTCACCGTCCTGCTCGCGTTCATGGGAGTCGGAGCCATCCTCCTCATTGCCACGGAGTTCGCGCGAGCCGTGCTCGACACCGACATCCGCCGAATCATCGGGTTGCGAAGGGATCTGAGCATGATCAAGGAATTGAACCAGCACATTGTGGTCTGCGGCCACGGCCGGATGGGGCACGCGGTTGTGGAGGTCTTACGCGAACGCGGCATCCCCTTTGCCGTCGTCGAGATGGACGCCGACCGCTGCCGCGATCTCGAGGAAGCCCATTTGCCGGTGGTTCGTGGCGACGCGACCCAGGAAGAGGTGCTGCGCGCGGCCGGCGTAGCCCGCGCGAAAACGCTGATCGCTTGTCTCGCCGACGACGCCCACAACGTCTACTCGATTCTCCTGGCACGCCAGCTCAACCCCGACATCACGGTCATCGCGCGCGCCGTGGACGATGGCGCCGATGAACTTCTCCGGCTGGCCGGCGCCGACCGGGTCCTCAACCCCTACCGGGTTGGCGGTACACGCCTGGCCCTGACGGCCCTCAAACCGACGGTGACCGACTTCATCGATGCATCCCTGTTGGGCTCATCAGTGGACCTCGAACTGGCCGAGGTTGTGGTCCACCCCTCGAGCGATCTGGCCGGCAAGACCCTCGCCGGGGCCGAGGTACGGCAGCGATTCGGGATCATCGTCGTGGCGCTGAAACGGGGAGAAGAAAGCACCTTCAACCCGGGACCGGACGAGCGCATCGAGGCCGGCGACGTGCTCGTAGCCCTCGGCCCACTCCAGGCGTTGGAGCGAATCGAGCAGGCAACTCAGTGAATTAGGAATTCGGAATTAGGAATTAGGAATTCCGGCCCAAACCCCGCCGGATTATTTCGAATTTCGAATTTTCCGTTCAACATCCCACCGCATAGATAATTCTTCACGCTCTTCAGGGTGGGTAGGCCACCGTGCGGCGGAAGTGCCTGACTTCGGCCTCACACCGGCACTGAGGCGCTTTGCCTAGCGCAAGGCGGCGGCGATGTATACTGTGCCCCGCTAACCGCCAAGAATGAAAGGTAGGATCATGAAGAAATCAACGTCGCCCATCAGCAGGTTGCGACTTGTTCTCACGCTTTCGGCCGCTCTTGTGGCCATGACAGCCACCGTGCTGGCGCAGGAGACATGGACCCCCAACGAGGAAATGGCGAAGGAGACATTCAAGAGGCCCTACTCTCCCTATGCGGGGGGGGCCGTCCCGACCCGGGTCTTCTGGGGCGATACGCATCTCCACACCTCGTTCTCGATGGACGCCGGGGCATTCGGCGCCCGCCTGGGCCCCGAGGACGCCTATCGATTTGCACGTGGTGAAGAGATCCAGTCCAATACCGCGGGGCCGGTCCGATTGGCCCGGCCACTCGACTTCCTGGTGGTCGCGGACCACTCGGACAATATGGGGTTCTTCCCGGATCTCTTCGTGGGCGATCCCAACATCCTCGCCGATCCCAAGGGGCGGGAGTGGTACGACAAGGTGCAGGCAGGCGGCCAGCAGGGGATGGAAGTAGCCCTCGAGATCATCGACTTATTCTCTCGAGGCACATTCCCCGAGGCACTGATGTACTGGCCGGACACCACGGCCTACAAAGACACATGGGCGAAGACGATCGCAGCGGCGGAAGCCTACAACGAACCTGGGGTTTTCACCGCCTTCATCGGCTACGAATGGACCTCGCAGGTACCGCCGGGTCAAAACCTGCATCGGGTTGTCATCTACCGGGACGGTGCTGACAAGGCCAGCCAAACCGTCCCCGCCACCACATATCCGCCGCAGGGCAGGACGGATCCAGAATACCTATGGGACCTTCTCCAGGTATTCGAGGACAAGACCGGCGGTGAGGTGCTCGCTATCGCCCACAACGGCAACCTGTCAAATGGCTTGATGTTCCCACTGATCAATCCGGTCGACAACAAGCCCCTCACACGTGACTACGTGGAGACCCGCGCCCGCTGGGAGCCGCTCTACGAGGTAACCCAGATCAAGGGAGACGGCGAGGCACACCCGTTTCTGTCGCCCAACGACGAGTTCGCCGACTTCGGAACCTGGGATAAGGGGAATCTCAACCTGAGCGAGCTCAAGACGGACGACATGCTGCAGTACGAGTACGCGCGCAGCGCGCTCAAGCTCGGTATGCAGCTCGAGAACGAGCTCGGCACGAACCCTTACAAGTTCGGCATGATCGGCTCGACCGACAGCCACACCGCGCTCTCGACTGCAGACGACGACAACTTCTATGGCAAGCACGCAGGTTCCGAGCCCAGTCCGGAACGCATGGAGCATGCGTTTGCCGAGTTCGGCGACTTGGAGATCATGAATTGGGAGACGCTTGCGTCGGGGTATGCGGGAGTGTGGGCGCGCGAGAACACGCGCGAGGCGCTGTTTGACGCGATGCAGCGCAAGGAAGTCTTCGGGACAACCGGACCGCGCATGTTGGTGCGTTTCTTCGGCGGCTGGGACTTCGAGAACGGGGACGCCAACACGCGGCAGCCGGCGGCGGTCGGTTACCGGAAAGGCGTGCCGATGGGTGGCGATCTGAGCCAGGCACCAGCGGGCAAGGCGCCGACCTTCTTGGTCGCAGCACTCAAGGACCCGATCGGTGGGAACATTGATCGCATCCAGATCATCAAGGGATGGCAGGACGCCAAGGGCAAGCTGCACGAGAGGGTGTATGACATCGCGGTCTCTGACGGACGCGAGATCGGCGCCGACGGTCGCTGCAAGACACCGGTCGGCAACACCGTGGATGTCGAGAACGCGACCTGGAGCAACTCGATCGGCGACACCGAGCTGATCTCGGTCTGGAAAGACCCGGACTTCGATCCCGGCCAGCGGGCCTTCTACTACCTTCGGGTTCTGGAGATTCCAACTCCACGTTGGACGGCATACGACGCGAAGTACTTCAACCTCAAGGATATTGACGACAAGATCCCGATGACCACTCAGGAGCGAGCCTACACCTCGCCCATCTGGTACACGCCAAACTAGAAGCCTTTAGGGAATAGAACCAGCTGTGCCTTCCGGGCGCCGTGAAGGCCCTTTCTCCTCCGCCGCAGGATATGAGAAGATCACGACCATGAGCGGAGAACTCGAGTCCCGATCGCTCCAAGGCAAGACGGCACTGGTCACCGGTGGGGCGCGCGGAATTGGTGAGGCGATCTGCCGACGGCTGGCCCGGGCCGGCTGCGAGATTTGTGTCAACTACTTCTCGAGTGCCGACGAAGCGGAGGCGCTGTGTCGGGATCTGGAAGCGCTGGGCGTGCGGTCGTTCGCCTTTCAGGCCAACGTCACCGACCTGCCGGCCGTCAAGGAGATGTTCGAGGCGATTGGCGAGGAATTTGGCAAGCTCGACATTCTCGTCAGCAACGCGGCGAGCGGTGTCCTGAGGCCGGCACTGGAGATGTCCACCAAGCACTGGCGATGGTGCATGGAGACCAACGCCCTGGCGCTGAACCACCTCGTACAGCAAGCGATGCCTCTCATGGGACGAGGATCCCGGGTGTTGGCGCTCTCCAGCCTGGGAGCCCACCGCGCCATCCCCGACTACGCATTCATCGGCGCATCGAAGGCGGCGCTGGAGGCACTGGTCCGATCCCTGAGCATGGAGCTGGCGCCTCTCGGGATTTCTGTGAACACAATCTCAGCGGGTGTCGTCGACACCGATGCCATCAAGTACTTCCCCAACCGGGAGCAGCTCCTCGAGGAGTTCAAGAGCAAGTCCCAACTCGGCAGGGGGCTGACGGTGGCCGATGTCGCCGATGTGGCCTATCTTCTGTGTCTGCCCGAGGCCGAGGCGATCCGAGGCCAGACGATCGTCGTCGACGCGGGCTACTCCGTGGCCGGATGAGGTGGGAATGATCTTCAGAGATTCGGGGATCGGCGGGAAGACGGCCATCGTTACCGGTGGGAGCCGGGGCATTGGCCGCGAGATCGTCAAGGTGCTGGCCGCCGAAGGCGCCGACGTCACTTTCTTCTACCTCCAGAACAGTGAGGCCGCCGAGGCTCTGCAGACGGAGTGCCGGGCCTCCGGATCTGAGGTGACCGGCCTGCCGGTGGATATACGAAATGCCGAGGAGTGCGGGCGAGCCGTGGAATCAGTGCTCGATCGAACGGACCGCATCGACATTCTCGTCAACAACGCCGGGGTGATCCGGGACAACTTGCTGCCGGCGTTCACCGAGGACGAGATTAGCGACGTCCTTGCCACCAACGTACTGGGCGTCTTTCACATCACTGGCGCAGTGACCCCCGTGATGATGCGGCAGCGCGGCGGTGCAATCATCAATATCAGCTCGGTTTCGGGCGAGAAGGGCGGCAGGGGCCAGACCAACTACGCCGCGAGCAAAGGAGCGATCAACGCCTTCACCCGCGCGCTGGCGGTGGAACTCGCCCCGCGCAAGATCCGAGTAAACGCAGTGGCTCCGGGTCTTATCGACACGGAAATGAGCCGCGAGGTTCGAGAGCTGGCCGGAGAACAGGCTCTCGGCCGCATCCTCCTGGGCCGCTATGGAACCCCGGCCGAGGTCGCGTCCGTGGTATGTTTCCTTGCCTCCCGTTATGGTGAGTACATCAACGGCGAAATCATTCACGTCGACGGCGGGTTCAAGATGGAGTGAAGGCCTGCCAAGCGAGGAGAAGATGAAAACCGACACTATCTACCCAAAGGTGCGCGAGATCGTCGCCGACGTTCTCGCCTTCGACGAAGAGGAGATCCAGCGCGACGGGAGCCTGGTCAATGATTACAGCGCAGAGTCGATCGACTTTCTCGATTTGGTGTACCAGCTCGAGCGTGAGTTCAAGATCAAGATTCCCCGCGGAATGATCGAGCAGGAGGCACGCCACGGTCTCTCCGATGAGGAGTTCGAGGAAAACGGACGGCTCACGGACAAGGGGCTGGAGCAGCTGAGAGCGTTCCTCTCCGAGGTGCCGGAGGATCGTTTCACGCCGCGGATGCAGGTCGCTCTCATCCCCACCCTGTTCACCGTGGAAACGATCTGCAAGATCGTGCTCCGCGAGCAGGAGCGGGCCGAGCAGGCCGCGTCAACCTAGCCCGAACAGTGTTCCACTTCGTCGATCAGATTCTCGAGCTCGACCCAGGGCGCCACGCCCTTGGGGTCAAGCACGTGACGCCCGGCGACACCTTCGTGCGGCCGACCGCCGGCGGCGAGCCGGCACTGCTTTCGTGCATCATCGGTGAAGCGCTGGGCCAACTCGGCGCCTGGAACGTGATGGCCGCGAAGGACTTTTCCATGCGTCCGGTGGCCGGCGTAGTCGGCGAGGTCGTGATAACCGGGGAAGCCACCGTGGGGGACACCGTCCTGCTGGACACGACGATCGACTCGGTGACCGACGACGCGGTCTTCTACCATGCCGTCGCGTCGGTCGACGGGACCGAGGTTCTGAGGCTGGAGAACACGCTCGGGCCTTTGCTTCCGATGGAGCAGTTCAACGATCCGGACGAGCTGCGGGAGCGTTTTGAGCGGATCCATCGACCAGGTGCTCCGACCGAGGCGCCGCAGCCTGACGGGGATCCCGCTGTTCCGTTCGACATGTCGTTCGACGAGATTCTCTCCCTGGAGAGTGGCAAGGAGACCACCGCGGTGCGGCAGGTCTCCGGTCGAGAGGCCTTCTTAGCGGATCACTTCCCAAGAAAACCAGTCCTGCCCCTGTCGCTACTCCTGGAATCGCTGCTCCAGCTCGGTCAGAAGCTGCTCGTCGAGGACGGCGGCGAAGGGTTCGTTCCGACCGGGGCCCGCAAGGTGAAGATGACCCGGTTTGTCGAGCCGGGAAGCTCCCTCGTGGCGAAGATCCGGGTGGTGGAGCGGAGCGCCGAGAATGCACTACTGAAATTCCGCTGCGAGGTCGACGGCGGCCGCGTCTGCGTCGGTGAAGCCGTTTACTCGGTGGCCGTCGGGGAAAGCTCGTGAGAGCGGCCCCGAGAAGGGTGGCCGTCACCGGAATCGGGATGGTGACGCCGTTGGGGAACGACGTCACATCGACGTGGAACGCCCTCCTCGGTGGCGAGTCCGGAGTGCGCGAGATCGCCGGCTTCGACGCATCGGGGTTTCCGACGCGGATCGCGGCGGAGGTCAGGGGCCTCCGCGCCGAAGAGGTGGTCGAGGATCGCAAGTCCCTCAAGTACGCCACCCCCTTCTCTCTCTTTGCCCTCGCGGCGGCAGAGGAGGCGGTGCGAGACGCAGGCGTCCGGCCGACCCAGAAAACGGCCGAGCGCTGGGGACTGGTGTCCGGCAGCGGGATGATGACCCAGGAGTTCGACTTCCTGCAGCGCTTCCAGCGGGAGTTCGCCGCCGACGGGGAGATCGACGTGGCCCGCCTCGGCGCGGAGGGTGAGAGGTTCATCTCCTCTCCCGAGTTTGCCCGCCACCGGACGGTCGCAGGCCAGGCCCTGCTACACAAGCGCTACGGCATCCGCGGCTACTCCGCCAACCTGCACACGGCCTGCGCCTCCGGCGGCCAGGCCCTGGGTCTGGCGATGCGGGTGATCCGCAGCGGGCAGGCAGACTACGTGCTGGCGGGTGGCTACGACACCATGATCAACCCGGTCGGACTCGCAGGCTTCTGCCTGCTCGGAGCGATCTCGACTGACAACGATCGGCCGGCCTCGGCCAGCCGCCCGTTCGACCTGACCCGCAACGGGTTTGTTCTGGGCGAGGGGGCCGGGTTCATGGTCCTGGAGGACTGGCAGCGGGCCAGAGACAGGGAAGCGAAGATCTACGCTGAACTCGCAGGCGAGGGAAACTCGCTGAGCTCGTACCGGATCACGGACTCGCCGCCCTCCGGAGACGGGCCGATCCAGGCCATCTGCGGCGCTCTGGCCGACGCCGGAGAGTCCGCCGGCGCGATCGACTATGTCAACGCCCACGGCACGTCCACCCCGATGAACGATCTGAGCGAGACCAACGCCATCAAAGCGGTCTTCGGCGACCGCGCAGGGGACCTGGCCGTCAGCTCGACCAAGTCCCAGATGGGACACCTGATCGCCGCGGCGGGCGCCGTCGAGGGCGTCATCTGCGCACTGGCGATCGAACACTCCACGGCCCCGATGACCACGAACCTCAGGACGCCAGACCCGGAGTGCGATCTCGACTACGTGACGGAGGGTTGCCGAACGATTCAGATCGACGTGGCCCTGTCGAACTCGTTCGGTTTCGGCGGCTCGAACAGCTGTCTGATTTTCCGCAGTCCGCAGCGCGCCGAGTCGCGGGGGCAATAAGCCGTGCAGGACCGCGTCGTCATCACGGGCTACGGTTGCCTCACCGCCTCCGGGGCCGATGCGGCAATGACCTGGGAGGCGATCCTCGCGAGGGAGAGCGGGATCCGGCAGGCGGAGACCTGGGACAGCTCCGGGTGGCCGTACCACCTCGCGGGCGAGATCAAGGACTACAACCCGCGGGAGCTGGTTGCGGACCGAAAGCTCCTCAAGTTCATCACGCGGCAGGACGTGATCGGGTTGAACGCCGTAACCCAGGCCGTCGCCCACAGCAAGATCATCGAACACCGCGACGGGTTCGCGGACCCCTCCTCCTTCAACGACCGCACCGGCGTCTTTGTCGGCTCGCCGGCTACCAAGTACCGATCCCAGCACGACTACCTGTCGTCGCTTTCAAAGGCGGCGGGCGACCCCCGGGAGTTCGGCATCCGCGCAATGGAGGATGTCCACCCGATGTGGCTGCTGCGGGCGCTGCCCAACAACGTGTTGGCCTATGCAGGAATCCAGTATGGCTTCAAGGGTGCCAACGCCAACGTCACCGCCCATGGGATCAGCGGCTCGCAGGCCATCGCCGAGGCCTGCCGCTACCTGAGGGACGGCGCGATCGATCGGGCGATCGTTGTCGGCTACGACTCCGCTTCGGAGCTCGAGGCGCTGCCCTACTACGCCTCCGTGGGACTCTTGAGCTCTCGAGGCCTGAAACCGTTCGACCGGAGCCGGGATGGCACGGTGCTGGGGGAAGGAGCCGGCGCGCTCTTCCTGGAAACGCGGGACGAAGCCGAACGCCGCAGCGCGACGATCTACGGCGAGGTGCTGGGCAGCTCGGTGGTCTCCGAGGCCGAGGGCGTGTTGTCGGTGCGCGAGGACGGCGCGGGCGTGAGCCAGGCCATACGCTCAGCCCTGGAGGACAGTGAAAAGAGCTCCGACGAGATCGGGATGATCTCGGCCCACGCCAACGGCACCAGGGTCTCCGACGCCAGCGAGGCTCGCGCCTTCATCGATGTCTTCGGAGCATCGTCGATTCCGGTCACGGGCTTCAAGTGGTCGCTGGGGCACACTATCGCAGCCAGCGGTGTCATCGAGAGCATCCTCACTCTCCGATGCTTGGCAGACGGCCGGGTCCCCGGGATCCCCACCCTCGAGGAGCTGTCGCCTGATTGCGAGGGCATCAGAGCCAGCGCCGTGGAGCAGAAACCGAAATCCTCAGTGGGCATCGTGGTGAGTCGCGCCTTTGCAGGGCTCAACTCGTGTATCGTGCTCTCGACGAATGGTTAACCCGCGAATCTCACCAGCTTCCTGCTGCGGCCGGCGATGCACCGCACCCAGCGGTGTGTTCTCGCCTCGGGGTGCTCGGCGTACTGTCGAGTACGCCTCCGCGCCCTGCGAGGTCCGGCCGGAGCCCCCAGCGTCGTCCGTTGCGAGCGCCATGGCCCCGGATTCCAGGCGCCGCGACGACGGCGATGTTCCTCCATCGCCGAGGAGCGGCAACGAAGAAGAGGGGATCATGCCGCCGCAACCCTTTGGGCCGATGGGGGTCGCGGCCAATCTCTGCGTTGCTCGTCGTCAACGATGCTCGGGCATCGACTCCTCCTCGCGCCTTGACCTTGGCCGGCGAGCCCCATCGGCGGACGGCACTGGGGGCGCCGGCCGGACCTCTAGGTCGAAACCCCCACTGAGCACAGCACCTCGCTGCCCTCGCAACGGAACCTGGTGAGATATGCGGGTCAAGGAAACACGGTCCGACTCCACCGAGGCCCTCCCGGGGGGCGCCGGAGACCTTGCGGGGATCTCCGAGCTGAAGCCGTCCCTGCTGGGGTCCGCGATCTACTCCCTGGTTCCGTTTCGACGGCGCATCGGGATGGAGAACCTGCGACAGGTCTTTGGGGACCGGCTGAGTGAGCCGGAAATGAGACGGCTGGCCCGGTGCTTCTACAGTCATTCTGCAACGACGATCGGCGAAAACCTGGCGATGATGGCGAGTTCGGTACGGCGCATCGCGGCGAAGGTCGATGTGGTCGGGATCGAGCACGTCCTGAAGGCGGCGGAACTGGGGAATGGGGTTCTGATTCTGACCGGCCACTTCGGGAACTGGGAGCTGTCGGCGATAGCCGCCATGCTGCAGTTCAAGAAGTATCAGAACCGTTTCCACGTGATTCGAAAGTCCCTTACCCCGGGTCTGGAAGACATCGTCTTCGGTCGCTTCCGCAAGGCGGGTCTGAGGATCATCTCGCCCGTCAACGCCCTGGTCGGCGTTTTCGACGCGCTGGAGATGAACGACGTCGTCATTTTCATCATGGACCAGCACGCCGTGTTGGGGTCCAAGGCCATCGCCGTCGAGTTCTTCGGCAGAGAGGCGGGAACGAACCGTAGCCTGGCGCTCGTCGCCAGACAGAGCGGTGCGCCAGTCATTCCAGCGTCAAGCTATCGTAAACCGGACGGCCGTCACGTCATGCAGTTCCACCCGCCCCTGGAGTGGATCTCCGCCGACAATTCCAGGGAGGAGATCTATCGCAACACCCTCGGCTACAACCAAGTGCTCGAGAGATTCGTTCTGGACCATCCCGATCAGTGGTTGTGGATTCACCGACGGTGGAAGATCGAGATACGGCCCATGGGGCGCCGCTGGCAGCGCGAGCTGCGGATGCGTCGCCCGCAGTAGACACCCGGTGAGAAAAGCGGCTTAGATGGTGGTGGTCGCCAGCTTCCCGGGATAGGCCGCGACCGCGGCGTCGAGGATCCGCATCGCGCGGCTGAGGGTGTCGGCGTCGTACATGAAGGCTATTCGCACCTCGTCGACACCAAGGCCGTCGGTCACATAGAAGCCTTCGCCTGGCGCCAGGCACACGGTCTCGCCGTCGAGCGCGAAATCACGGAGGAGAAAGACCGCGAACTCCTCGCAGCTGTCGATGGGCAGCCGAGTCATGATGTAGAAGGAGCCCTCGGAGAGATTCGGGGTGACTCCGTTAATGGCCGCCAGACCCTTGAAGACCGCGTCCCGCCGCCGTTCGTACTCGCCGCAGAGCTTTTCGGAGTAAGCCCGTCCGTGCTCCAGCATCGGCACGACCATGAGCTGCTCGGCAGTCGGCACCGACAGTCGGGCCTGACAGAAGCGGAGCGCCACATCTAGAATCTCGCGGTTGTGGGTCGCCATGCAGCCGATGCGAACGCCGCAGGCGTTGAACCGCTTGGAGACGCTGTCGACGACCACGATCCGCTGCGCGAGATCGCCGAACTGCGTGAAGCTGCGGATCTCGCCGCCGTCGAATACAAACTCGCGGTACACCTCGTCGCAGATCACGAAGAGGTCGTGCTCGACCGCCACCCTAGCCACCGCCTCCAGCTCCTCGGCGGTGTAGACTGTGCCGGTGGGGTTCGATGGGTTACACAGCAGAATCGCCTTGGTCTTCGGTGTGATGCACGCACGCAGCCGGTCAATGGAACCGAAGTGGTACCCGTCCTCCACCCTGAGGGTGATCGGCACCAACGCCACGTCCGCCTGGGCAGCAAAGCTCAGGTAGTTGGTGTAGCAGGGCTCAAAAACCAGCACCTCTCCGCCACCGCCGGCAACGATGGCGAGGATGAAGGTGATGGCCTCGCTGGCGCCCGCAGTGACCAGGATCTGGTCCGGCGCAAAATCGATATCCCAGCTCGAAAAGAAGGCGCTCCACGCCTCGCGCGCCTCGGGCAGTCCTTCGCTTGGCGCATAGGCCAATCGGGTCAGGGGCAGACCGTGGAGCTCGGCGATCATCTCGGGGGGCGTCGGCATGTCGGGTTGGCCGATGTTGAGATAGATGACCTTGGTCCCACTCGCTTCGGCGGCCCGGGCATGCGGCGCCAGCTTGCGGATCGGCGACGCCTGCATCATCGAGGACTTGGCTGAAAGCTCCGGCATGAGCACCTCCCGAGGTGCCACCCTTCGCATAGTGTGATTCTCCTGATGAGAATTACACAAT
>JAOZUP010000026.1:17876-18089 GCA_029938595.1 Thermoanaerobaculales bacterium
TCCCACAGGGTGCTGAGGGTGAGCCTGCCGTATCGTTCTTTCCATTTGTGGAATCTGAACATGCGATCTATTGTAGGTGCCACCCTTCGCATTGTGTGATTTTCCGTAGGAAAATCACACAATGCGAAGGGTGGCACCTACAATAGATCGCATGTTCATCTCCCGCAAGTGGAAAGGAAAGTACGGCAGGCTCACCCTCAGCACCCTGTGGGA
>JAOZUP010000303.1 GCA_029938595.1 Thermoanaerobaculales bacterium
GCTCCAGAAACTCGGTTTCGATAGGACGAACTCGTGAATCACCGGACGTTGGCTGTGAGTTTCGAAGAGAAAGAAATCGATGAGGCCAAAAAGTGCACCCAGCATCCCCGCAGCCGCAACAGCGTCCAGGAGAGGAACGCCGCGAATCCGATAGCCGGATTCTTGGTGCCGGGTCCAGGCTGACTCTGCCACTCGATTAACTCCTTTCCAGCGAGTGTGTGGCGAAATCGGACGTGTCCTTCAATGTCTCCACGTACCTGGCCATTCCGAGGACGGTATGACCCCGACTCAGCAGCGAAAATGTTTCACACACGAAGGAAAGTTTGTGGGCCAGGCCGATCTTCATTGCCGGGAAAAAGTCGAGCTCCGGCACGTCTTCAGAGCAGAGAAAGTCCAAGGGATGCAAGAGAAGCGAGGGTTGCACATCGGCGATTCGGCAGAGAGCAAGGGCGACCCGAAAGTATTGAAGGGCAAGCATTTTCGAGAATGTGCTGATGAAGAGAAGATAGCTGAAATGAATCGGTAATCTGAGTAGTGGCAGAGTCGTGACGGGAATCTCGAGGATGGTGCGTTGGTCAAGGCGCCACCAATAGGGCCGGATTGGGCGTAGCCCGTCCCGAGGGCTACCAAACATGGCTTGCCGTTTTTCTTTCTCCTCTTCAGAAAAGTCAGATGTCATGAAGTAGTAAGCCCGCGCAAGGGGCCCGAGGTACGTCGGGAACGTGGACGCGTCAAAAAGGTATTCGCGATCGGCAAGAACCTCGAGCGCCTCCCGGGAGAGGCTGTAGCCGGGGCCGCGGAAGCCGCGCGGTCGTTGGCCGGTTGCGTTTTCTATGGCTTCCTCGGCGCTGATGATCTCGTCCTCGGCCTGCTGCTTGGAGTACAGGTGAAGCCACGGCTCGTGGTTGAAGGAGTGGTTGCCGAATTCGTGGCCGGCGGCTGCGATCATCTGTAGCGCCTCACGGTTTTTTTCGAGGGCCGCGTCCTGGCCGACGACAAAGACCGTGATCTTCCAGCCGAATTCGTCCAGCATCTCGAGGAAGCGGGGGACAACGACATCGAGGTAGGAGGGGAAGGTCTCCCATCCGGTGTCGCCGTGGGTCTTCATGTAGGACCACTGGTTGTCGAGGTCGAGTGAAAGCGAACAGATCGGTTTGGTCGGGGTCACGTGGTGTCCTTCAGAAGCTTCGAGAGGGCTCTCTCCGCGAGGCTGACGGTCTCGTTGACATTGAGGGTCCCGTTGACGATCTGGGCCGAGTTGACAATGTGGATACCAGGAACCGATGTGCGCTGTGCCGGCAGCCGACTCGAGTAGCCGAGGGTCGGCAGCGGGTACACGAACCGCTCCCTCGAAACCTGGAAGGACACGAGGTCCTCGCGCTCGACGTGTGGGTACATTCGAAACAGGGTGTCCATGAATCGATTTTGCCACGACGCGTCGGGTTCTTCCAGGGCCGGGTCATCGCTCGCGAGATATTTGGGGAGATAGATCAGGGTGTGGCCTCCGAGCTCAGAGGGATTTACAAGCGCCGTCATTTCGATGACGGCTGTGAACGGCAGCCCCTCGTCGGTGAGGTTGGTGACGTAATAGCCCGCCAGCGGCTTCTTGAGGAGAACGGACGCGCAGACGATGCCCTGATACTGGGTGCCGGCGAGACGCGTCTGCTCCTCGTCGTTGAGATCGGGGCAGAGACGTGCGGCGATCGGCGGGGCCAGGGTTACGACGGTCTGATCGAAGGATGAGCTCTCTCCATCTGCGGTTTCCACCACGATCTCGCCCGCCGACTGACTGGAGATCTTCGAGACCTCAGCCCCCAGCTCCACTCGCACTCCCTCCTCGACCAACTGTTTGTGAAATACCTCGAGCACCCTGGCATAGCCTCCGGACACGTAGCCGAACATCTCCTTCTTGAGGCCTGTCCTGCGGGCGGCGTACATGCGGGCGATGGTTGCCCAGATGAAGGTGGCGGAGGTCTCACGATAGCTCTCTCCGAGCTTCGAGCGCAGCAACGGCAGCCAGATCTTGTCGAAGGTCTTTTTTCCGGACCATCGTCGCAACCAGTCGGCGACCGGGATGTTCTCGAGCCGGCGCCAGTTCTTCACACGAGAGGCGTAGAGGATCGTGGCGGCCAGCCGCGCCTTCGAGATCAACCCGAGTGGAGGGAACCGTAGAAACTCCAGAGAGCTGGACATGGAGTGGAGACGACCGTCGGTGTAAAACCCGGTTTTGGTCTCGACCCACCTCATCTCGTGTTCGAGTCCGAGCTCAGCCAACAGCGAGCGCGTGTGGCTGTCGGAGAGGAGAGTGACGTGGTAGTGCCGGTCCCACACCACGTCGCCGAGGCTCCAGGCGCTGGCGAGGCCGCCGAGGTGGTCGGCGCGCTCGAAGAGCGTAACGTCCTGACCGTGCTGGGCCAGGCGATGAGCCAGAGTCATGCCGAGAATGCCGCCCCCGATAACCGCCCACCGGCGACGTTCCGGGCTCCGCGGTGAAGGCTCAGCGGGGGGGATCGAGCTCCTCCACCTTGTGCTCGACAACGCGATAGGGGAGACCGCAGCTCGAGCAGTCGACCTTTGCCTCGGGGCCGTCCATCTCTTCGAAGCGGAGCAGAGGGTGGCCGCAGCGGCACACGCATCCGACCGGTCGCGCGGGATGGCCGAGGACGAGGTGAAAATCCTCCACCGGCTTTGTCACCAGGGAGCCCATGCCCACCATTGCGAATCTTCCGATGGAGAGGTCGTTGCCGATGACACATCCCGCACCGATGGTGGCGCCCTCCTTGACCAGGGTGGGCAGGGTGTCCTCGTCGGGTTCGGAAGAGCGGAGCTCCTTCAGGTCCGGGGTCGTGGCGCGGGGGAAACGGTCGTTGGTGAAGACCGTTCCGGCGCTGATCATGACCCCGTCCTCGATGGTTACCGCGTTGCAGATGTAGACCGTGGCGTTGATCTTGACCCGGTCACCGATAACCACGTCATAGGCGATGTAGGTCTTCTCGCCGACGATGCAATCCGTGCCGATCTTCGCCCCGTGCCGAATGTGGACGTTGTCCCAGATCGAGGTGCCGTCGCCGATTCGGACATCGTCCTCGATCAGGGCGGTGGGGTGGATTCTTGCTGCCACGACGTTCTCCCCAATCTCGGATTCAGGTGACGGACAGTTCGCCGTTGTTTCTTATCGTCGTCCAATGATCCTCGCCGAGCGACCGGTAGGCGGCTTCCACGGCATCCACTGACGCGAGGGCGTCGTTTGCATCGATGAGCAGGCGGTCGTTACCTTTGATCGCGTTGGCGAAGTTGAGTATCTGGCTGCGGAAGGCCCCGACCTTGTCGTAGCCGTTGCCGAAGGTCACCCAGTCCGACGAGCTGGACTGCCGGTACTTCGATTCCTGCCAGCCCACCAGGACGGTGCCGCGAGAGCCGTAGATGCTGAGGTAGCGATCAAGCTCCTTGTTGATACTCCATGACAGATCGATGTTGCCGATGACCCCATTCGCACTGCGAACGGTGACTCGAACAGTCTCGTCGACGCTGAGGCCCTGGCTGCGCCTGCCCTCTGTAACGTGAACCTCGGCCAGCGGGCCGAGAACGTAGCGGGCGATATCGAAGGAGTGGGTGCCATTGTCGATGAGCACCCCGCCGCCGCTGATCTCGGGATCAGAGTTCCACCGTTTCGACATGTCGACAAAGGAAGTGAACGCGTTTTCGAACAGCACGATCTCCCCAAGGACTCCCGAATCGACGATCTGCTTGGCTTTAATGACATCGCCGGCGTAGCGGAATTTCGAGGCCATGGTGATCTTGACCCCTTGTTCATTCGCCGCGTTGACGACCTTGAGTGCCTCCTCCGAGCTCACAGAGAAGGGTTTTTCGCACAAGACGTGCACCTTTTCTTCGATGAAGTGGAGGCAGATCTCCGGGTGACTCGCTGGCGGGGTGCACACCAGGACCGCGTCGAGGTCGCACTCCTCCGACATGTCGTGGTAGGAGTCGAATGCTTGGCACCCGAGCACTTCCGCGAGCGATTGCGCTGCTGCGGTGCGCAAGTCTGCGACGGCGACAACCTCGGCCTCGTCGCAGGTCTGAAATGCCTGTGCGTATCCCTGGGAGATGGCGCCGGCGCCGACGATCGCGAATTTTGTGGTGGCCATGGTTCTTACCTCGACAATTTCTCGACGGCGTCGGTCACCGCCGCGCCGATGAACTCGACATGCTCTTGCGTGTATTTTTCGTTCCAGGGGAGGACCAGAACGCCCTCGAGCCCCGAGTAGGTACCCGGAAACAGCGATGGGTCGTAGTCGACCGCCTCGGGTCTGGCGAGCGTGAAGGGGTAGCGGCTGGCTCCGAAGGTGACCTGGTCCCTGAAGACCTGGCACATGAAGGCGGGTTTTTGGATGTACCGCGGTGCGGAAAAGATGCCCTTTTCTCCGAGCGCCGCGCCGAGCGCTGGAGAACCCCCTTCGATCACATCGCCGTCCACCCGGAGGCAGAATTTCCAGTAGGTGTGTCGGGCGCCGCTTTCGATCACCGGAGTTTGAATTCCGGGGACCCCTTCCAGCAGCTCGGTCAGCCGACCAGCCGTCTCGATCCGAGCGGAGACCACCCCGGGGAGCTTGGGCAGCTGCGCTGCCGCCACCGCACCCTGGAGCTCGCTCATGCGGTAGTTGAGCGCGAGGAAGTAATGGTCGGGATTCTCGTCGCCGTAGCCCCACGCCTTGTGGACGTGCAAGAACGCGCGCCGCGCCAGGGCCGGGTCGTCGCTGACGACCAATCCACCTTCGCCGGTCGTGATGTGTTTGCCCTGCTGCATGCTGAAACAACCGATGGCGCCGATGGTGCCGATCTTGCGCCCTCGATATTCGGCGCCGAAGGCCTGGGCTGCGTCCTCGATGACCGGGATGCCGCGTGAGTCCGCAAGCTCCATGATCTCGTCCATTTTGCACGGGTTGCCGAACAGATGGGTGACGATGATGGCCTTGGTCTTCGGGCTGATGCGCGGCTCGATGGTCTCGGCGGTGACGTTGCATGTCAACGGGTCGACATCGGCAAAAACCGGAATCGCGCCCTGGTAGAGGATGGGGGTCAGAGCTCCCATGTCGGTGATCGACGTCGTGATGATTTCGTCGCCGGGTTCGGGGTCGATGGCTGCCCCCGCGATGGGGCTGGCGGCCGTGCCCGAGGTGCACGCGTAGGCGTGAGCGACGCCCAGCGATTCCGCGCACTTCGACTCCAGCT
>JAOZUP010000027.1 GCA_029938595.1 Thermoanaerobaculales bacterium
AAAGAGCCGTGCAGATGCTGCGGGAAGCCCCGGAGCGCGCCGCCGGCGCCTACCTGATCGCACCCTTCAAACAGCCGCAGGCGATTCTGCCGGTGATTGACGACGCCGCGGTGAGTTAGGAATTTCGAATTTCGAATTTCGAATTTCGGATTTTCGGAACGCCTCGGGAAACGGTCCGCGTTCATCGGAGGTGCCACTCTTGACATTGTTTGGGCCTCGTCTCTTCAATTCGGCGAAATACTGCAGGCAAACAATGTCTAGGGTGGCTCCTCTCGGGAAGCGTGTTGGGAAACGGGGTGTGAGGGTGGCGCCAATCTCGCTTCATCAAGTACTCTCGACCCTGGATTAGAGCGAAATGAGTGAATCAGCATCCAGCACTGACCTCGTCGCCACCGGCACCGACCGGACAGCCGAGCTGCGCGCGCTCATGGGCGAGCGGATCCTGGTGCTGGACGGCGCCACCGGGACAATGCTGCAGTCGAAGGACCTCGGCCCCGAGGATTTTGGCGGCGCTGAGCTCGAAGGGTGCAACGAGACCCTGGTGCGGACACGGCCCGATGTGATTCTCGAGGTTCACCGGGCGTACCTCGAGGCAGGCGCTGACATCATCGAGACTGACACCTTCGGCGGCACCCCGCTGGTACTTGCCGAATACGGGCTTGCCGCCGAGGCACGGGCGCTCAACCGGCTAGCCGCAGAGCTCGCGGTTGAAGCGGTGACCGAGGCCTCCACCCCGGCCAAGCCGCGCTTCACAGCCGGCTCCATCGGTCCTACCACCAAGGCGATCTCGGTCACCGGCGGAATCACCTTCGCGGAGCTGGTCTGGACCTTCGGCGAGCAGGTCCGCGGTCTTCTCGAGGGTGGGGTCGACCTGTTCTTCATCGAGACCTGTCAGGACACCCGCAACACCAAAGCGGCTCTGATCGCAGTCGAGGAGGCGTTTGGCGACGCCGGGGTACGGCGGCCGGTGGTGGTATCGGGAACCATCGAGGCCTCGGGAACGATGCTAGGCGGCCAGGCTGCGGATGCCTTTCTCGCCTCCATCGAGCACGCAGAGAAGCTGGCGGTAGGGCTCAACTGCGCCACCGGCCCGGATCTCATGACCGACCACCTGCGGACCATTCACGAGCGGGCGCGCGTGGCGGTATCGTGCTTTCCCAACGCCGGTCTGCCGGACGAGGACGGACGCTACCCGGAGACGCCCGAAAGCCTGGCGGCCGCACTCGAACGTTTCGTCGACGCAGGGTGGCTGAACATCGTCGGCGGCTGCTGCGGCACCAACACCGACCACATCGCGGCCATCGCGCGCATGGTTGAGGGGCGGAAACCTCGGCCGCTGGCAGAGCGGCGGCAACGGCGGGCCGTCTACACGGGGATCGACCTGGTCGAGCCCGATGAGGACAATCGGCCGTTGCTGGTGGGCGAGCGCACCAACGTTATTGGCTCGAAGAAGTTTCGGGAGCTGGTGAATGCCGGTGAGTGGGACGAGGCGACCGAGATCGCCCGCCGCCAGGTCAAGGGAGGCGCGCAGATCATCGACGTCTGCCTGCAGTCCACCGAAGGTGACGAGATTGAAGCGGTGCGTGAGCTCTACGAACGTTTCGGCCGGGCTATCAAGGCACCGATCATGATCGACTCCACCGATCCCGAGGCGATCGAGGTTGCGCTCACCTACTGCCAGGGCAAGTCGATCGTCAACTCGATCAACCTCGAGGACGGCGAGGAGCGGATCGCAGCCGTAACGCCGCTGCTGCGCCGCTACGGCGCGGCTGTCATCTTCGGAGTCATCGACGAAGACCCCGTCGAGGCGCAGGCATTTTCGCGCGAGCGCAAGCTCGAGATCGCTCGCCGCGGACATCAGTTGTTGACTGAAAAGTATGGTTTGCCGGAGACGGACATCATCTTCGACCCGCTGGTCTTCCCGGCGGCGAGCGGCGACGAAAACTATATCGGCGGTGCGGTCGAGACGATCGAGGGGCTGCGGCTGATCAAACAGGTTTTCCCCGAGTGTCCGACCGTTCTCGGCATCTCCAACGTCAGCTTCGGGCTGCCCCTCCGTGCCCGCGAGGTCGTGAACTCGGTCTTCCTCTACCTTTGCACCAAGGCCGGCCTCGACCTCGCGATCGTCAACTCCGAGCGCATCGAACGCTACGCGTCGATCCCCGAGGACGAGCGGCGGATGGCGGAGGCCCTGCTCTTCAATCTCCCGGTCAGCGACGCCGGGGATGCGGCTCTTACCGATGTGCCGCGGGACTGGCGCGAGCAGGGGCCGGAGCAGCGGGCCGCGATCCACTCCCATCACGTGACCCGCGTCAGCGACCACTTCCGCGGCGCCAAGCGCCAAGCCGTTGTCCGCCCAGAGCAGCCCCTCGACGAGCGCCTCGCCGGCTACATCGTCGATGGCAGCCGCAGCGGTCTGGTCGAGGATCTCGAGCTCAAGCGAGCTGAAGGCACCAAACCGCTGGAGATCATCAACGGGCCGTTGATGGCCGGGATGGCGGAGGTTGGGAGGCTCTTCAACGCCAACGAGTTGATCATTGCCGAGGTCCTGCAGAGCGCCGAGGCGATGAAGGCGGCGGTCTCCCACCTCGAACGGTTCATGGACGCAGACGCCTCCGCCACCCGCGGCAAGGTCGTATTGGCTACGGTCAAGGGTGACGTCCATGACATCGGCAAGAATCTGGTCGAGATCATTTTCACCAACAACGGCTTCGAGGTCGTCGATCTCGGGATCAAGGTCATCCCCGAGGCCCTGATCGAAGCCGTGCGCCGCCATCGGCCGGACGCCGTCGGGCTGTCGGGACTGCTGGTCAAATCGGCGCACCAGATGGTCGTCACCGCCGAGGATTTACGGGCCTCCGGCGTGACTTCGCCGATCCTGGTCGGCGGCGCCGCGCTGTCTGCGCGTTTCACCCGCGAAAAAATTGCCCCGGCCTACGGCGGTTCGGTGATCTACTGCGCCGACGCCATGGCGGGACTCGACACTGTCCTGCGCCTCGCGGAGGACGGTTGGGCCGAGTCAGCGCCGTCAACCGCGGCCGCCAAGCTGGCACCTGCAGATCCGAAAGTCCAGCCGCAGCCACGAGCCGCGACCGCGTCCGCAGCATCGACCGTCCGATCCAACCTTGAACCCGTGCCGCCGACGCGCTCGGACCGCGTTGTGTGGTCGCCGGTGGACGATCTGCGTGAGGTCTGGTCCTTCGTTAATCCACAGATGCTCTACGGCAAGCACCTCGGGCTGCGTGGCAGCTTCGCCAGGCTCATCGCCGAGGGCGACGTCAAGGCCGAGAAGCTGCAGACCGTGATCGAATCGCTCAAGGACGAAGTCGAGGCCTGGATGCGGGTGAGGGCGGTGTGGAGGTACTTCGAAGCCGAGGCGGACGGCAATGAGATCGCGGTCTTCGAGCCCGGCTCACGGACGCCTGCCCACACCTTCGCCTTCGAACGCCAGCCGAAGCCCGGCGGTCTGTGTCTCTCAGACTTCGTCCTGCCGGCACGCGACGGCGTCCGCGATTCGGTAGCCCTCTTTGTGGTCGGTGCGGGCGAAGGGGTGCGCGAAAGAGCGGCGGTGGCGAAGAAGGCCGGGGAATTCCTGGAAAGCTATGCGATACAGGCTCTCGCCATCGAAACCGCTGAGGCCGCCGCCGAGTGGCTGCACGCCCGTCTGCGTGGGCTGTGGGGCTTCCCGGACCCAGCCGAGATAACCATGAAAGACCGGTTTGCAGCCCGCTACCGTGGCAAGCGCTTCAGCTTCGGCTACCCCGCGTGTCCCGAGCTCAACGACCAGGCCGCGCTGTGGGAGCTGCTCGAGCCCGAGGAGATTGGCGTTACCCTCACCGACGGCATGATGATGGAGCCGGAAGCGAGCGTCAGCGCAATGGTTTTCCATCACCCGGACGCCAGGTATTTCTCAGTGACGGGGGTGAGTCGCTGACACGAATTAGGAATTAGGAATTAGGAATTAGGAATGTCGCTCACCCACTCGGGACGATCCGATCATGGAGGGAGGGGTGGAAATTCCTAATTCCTAATTCCTAATTCCTAATTCGAGACCGGACGGTCTCGCTTGACCGCTAGGCGACAACCCTGCACACTGTAGCGACCATGAATGAGCTCATTCTGATCGTTGATGACGAGCAGGGGATCCTCACCACCCTGTCGCAGATCCTGGGCGATGAGGGATTTCGAACGGTGACCACCACCAGCGGCGAGGAGGCTCTCCACCTGTACCGCGAGCAACGGCCGGACGTGGTTTTTCTCGATATCTGGCTGCCGGACTGGGACGGCCTCGAGACCCTTCAGGCCGTGCGCGACCTGGATCCGAATGCGATGGTGATCATGATGTCCGGCCACGGGACCTCGGAGACCGCGGTCAAGTCGATCAAGATGGGCGCCCACGACTACCTCGAGAAGCCACTCTCCTACGACCGCACGGTGGGGGCGGTGAAGGACGCCTTGAAGGCCAGGCAGGCGCGGATCGAAGCTGCCGGCGAAGGGGTGCTCGAGGAGAGCCGCGAGCGGATCGAACCGGTGATGAGCTTCAAACCGCCGCCGGAGCTGCCGTTGCTCGAGGCTACCGACCGGCCGCAGAGGACGATCCGTGATGCGAGCGTCATCTACGGGCTCGGGCTGCACTCCGGTGGCCGCACCGGCATGGTGATCCAGCCCCTGCCGCCCGACACGGGAATCCATTTCATCACCCTGCCGCGCGGGATCACGATGCCCGCTCACGTGAGCTCCGTGGCCGAGACCGACTACGCCACTACATTGACCCGCGATGGCGAGAGTATTCGCACGGTCGAGCATCTTCTGTCGGCGCTTCACGCCTGCGGCATCACCAACCTTCTGGTCAAGGTCCACGGTGAGATCCCGGTTGTCGATGGCTCTGCGCTCGGTTTCCTCGAGCACCTCGAAGAAGTAGGGATGGTGGACCAGGACGCGCCGGTCAAGGAGCTGGTGATCGACCGCCGATACGAGGTCGGCGACGGCCGCGACAAGTCGCTGGTCATCGAGCCGGCGGACGTCTTCTCGGTCTCATACCTGCTGCGCTACCCGCCGCCGATCGGCGAGCAGTTCTACGATTTCGTGTTCACTGACTGTGAGTCCTACCGCGAGGAGATCGCCCCTGCTCGCACGTTCGGTTTCATGCGTGACCTCAAGATGATCAACGAACTCGGGCTCGGGACCGGCGGGCGCCTCGACAACTTCATCCTGGTCGGAGAGGACAACGTCATCAACACTGATCTTCGCTTCCCTGACGAGTTCGTTCGCCACAAGATCCTCGACATCATCGGTGATCTCTACATGCTCGGCTACCCGGTGCGGGGTAAGGTCACCGCCAAGCTCACTGGCCACCGCGACAACATCGAGATCCAGCGCCAGATCCTCGCCGCCAACAGTTAACCGCCCACGCCCTCGGCTTCCATGGCGGGTGTGTGGAAAATTCGAAATTCGAAATTCGAAATCACCAATGGCTCATTCGATGTATCCAAGCGCGCGCAGCTGGTCGACGAGTTCTTCGTCGACCGCAGAGGAACGGCCGACGCCCTCTGTCGGCTTGCCCCAGGTGGGGATCGTCTGCAGCGGATGGGTGCGGCGGAATTCCTCGGTGAAGATCTCGGTGCGCGCCCGGCCGGCGAAGTCGTCGGCCACCGGCAGGCCGATGGCGTAGAGCACCGTCGGCGGGACGTCGATGACCCGAAGCTTTCCGGTCTCGGCCTGCGGGTCGATGTCGGGGCCGGCGGCGATGAAGATGCCCGAGGTCTTGCGGCCGTGGGTGCCGGACAGGTGTTTCAGCGATCGAAGGGCGCCGCGAAGGCGAGCACCACCGATCATCAGCGGTTTCCTCGCGTCTTCGGTGAACACGTCGACCGAAAAGTCGGCGCCGTCTTCCGTCTCCTTCAGGGTCGCGTCGCGCACCTCAAAGACGCGCGCGCCGCCGGCGTAGGTGACGGTCTCGAGGGCGGTTTCGAGCCGGTCGCGGACTGCGGATTGGTCGGCGGCTGCAACGTGCCCGCCTTCCTTCCTGCCGGCGAGAGCGAAGCGCACCTTTTTGACCAACAATCTCTCCGGCGACGCATAACTGTAAAGCTGCGATCGGGAGAAATCGACGTCGCCGGCGGACCGGGTCAGAAAGCCGAAGTGCTCGAGAACGGTGTCGAAGTTCAGTCGGATGTGGGTGGTTTCGCCGTCCGTGGCTTTGAAGCCGTGGTCCGACATCAGAATGAGGTTGACGTCGGGACCGGATGCCGCCAGCAGCTCTCCGAGCGTGCGGTCGACGAGTTCGTACTCGCGGGCGATGAGCTCGCGCTCGGCATGTAATTTCTCCGGATCAGCGGGAGGGAAGGCCTTCGGCTCGAAGGCCCGCCAGTGGAAGTGACAGGAGATGTCGACACCCCGCAGATAGAGCAGCGTCAGGTCGAAATTCTCTCGGACCAGGTCGATCGTCGATCGGGCCATGATACGGTCCGCCTCGAGCATCGACTCGGGCTTCTTCCCCTTTTCCTCCGCACGCAGGCGCGTGAGCCCGGCCTCAAATACCGCGAGGTATTCGGGCGGCCACACCCGGTCCGGGATCTCGTGCACCGCGCGATCCGAGAGGATAATTCCGTTGACCTCTTCGACCGGCCACGAGACCCACCACCCTGCGACCGCGACCCGGCCGCCTGCCGCGGTCACCATGTTCCACAGCGCGGGCACCCGGCGGATGGAGGAGGAAACCGGCTGATCACCCTTGACGGTCGGCACCACGAACTCGGTGATGCCGTGCACATCCGGCATCACTCCCGTCGCAACTGTGGTCCAAATAACCGGTGACGCGTGGTGGAAGGTTTCGAGCGGTGCCGCGATGCCACGATCGGCCAGCTGCCTGAGATGGGGCAAGCGATCCTCTTCCCACAGCCACTCGATGACATCCCAGTCGGCGCCGTCGACGCCGAAGAGGATGAAAGGGTGGATCGGCTTCAGATCCACCGCGTCTCGACACGACACCGACAGCACGGCCAAAGTAGCTGCCAGAATCCCTGGTAACGTAATCCGAATGATGAAAGACGATCGGTTCACCATGAGCGACGGGAGTCTACCACCGAGGTGCTTCGTCAAAACGTTGAAATGCTAAACGTTAGAATGTTTCTCGCCCACCCATTTCTGTAACTGCTTCGAGGCAATGAGCGGGTGCGTGGATAATTCCTAATTCCTAATTCCTAATTCCTAATTCAAAACTCCATGCACTCCGGCTCGAAGTACTCACGCGGGTGGCGGCAAACCGGGCACTTGCCGGGGGGCTGGTTGCCCTCGTGGATGTGGCCGCACTTCGAGCAGATCCAGCGGATCGGTTTTTCGCGCTTGTAGACGGTCTCGTTCTCGACCATCTCGAGAAGCTTCATGTAGCGGTCGCGGTGCTCCGCTTCGACCTTGGCGATATTCTTGAAGAGGATTGCGGCTTCCTTATTGCCCTCTGCTTCGGCGTCGGCGGCGAACTCCGGGTACATGGTCGTGGTCTCGTAGTTCTCCCCCTCGATCGCCTCCTTGAGGTTGGCGACGGTATCGCCGATGCCGTTGAGGAGCTTGAACTCGTCCTTGGCGTGCTGCATCTCGTTGAGCGCCGTCTCCTCGAAGATCTTCGCGATGTAGAGATAGCCCTCCTTGCGTGCCACCTTGGCAAAGTAGTCGTACTTGTTGCGCGCCTGGCTCTCGCCGGCAAACGCGGCCTTCAGGTTCTCTTCAGTCTTGGACATGGATCCCCCCTTCGTTTCACGGGCGATGTTAGCGCGCTTCCCGGGAGGATGCCAGGCGCTTCCGGTGAACGCGACTCGTATCCGAACACCCTTCCCGAGAGGAGCCACCTTTGACATTGTTTGTCCGCGACATATTTCTGACTTGAAGGCGAGGGGTTCAAACAATGTCAAAAATGGCACCTCCGCCGCACCTCATTTGGGGGCTGGTTGGATTCCTAATTCCTAATTCCTAATTCCTAACTTGCCCCGTTTCCGTTGACCCCACGTCCTTTAGGTGCTACAACTTCGCGCCCGCTCCGGCGGGCCGAAAGAGAGCCCTCTCATGACCGAGTTCCGAAACCTCGCCATCATTGCCCATGTCGACCACGGTAAGACCACTCTGGTGGATGCCATGCTGTGGCAGAGCGGCACGTTCAGATCCAACGAACGGGTCGCCGAGCGCGTTATGGACTCGGGCGACCTCGAGCGCGAGCGTGGCATCACAATCCTCGCCAAAAACACCTCCGTGCGGCACAAGGGCGTCAAGATCAACATCGTCGACACCCCGGGCCACGCCGACTTTGGGGGTGAGGTGGAGCGCACGCTGCAGATGGTGGACGGGGTGCTGCTCCTGGTTGATGCCGCCGAAGGTCCGTTGCCGCAGACCCGGTTCGTGCTGCAGAAAGCCCTCGATCTCGGCCTGCCGCCGATCGTGGTGCTCAACAAGATCGACCGCGACGACGCGCGGCCGGCAGAGGTGCTGGACGAGGTCTACGATCTCTTCATCGATCTCGATGCCGACGAAGACCAGCTCGATTTTCCGGTTTTCTGCACCGATGCTCGCAAGGGTCTGTGCCGGCATGGGCTCGAGGGTGACTTCAACGACCTGCAGTCGCTGCTCGACGAGATCGTCGCGACCTTGCCGCCGCCGGAGGGTGATCCGGAAGCGCCGCTGCAGCTTCTGGTCACCAACCTCGACTACTCGGACTATCTTGGACGGCTGGCGGTGGGGCGTATCGTCAACGGCACCCTGTACGCCAACCGGACGGTCGGCATCGCCCGAGAGGATGGCATTTTTGAGGCCAAGGTCGGCATCGTCTACTCGCACGAAGGCCTGAAGCGAATCGAGGTCGAGAGCGCCGTTGCGGGGGACATCGTCGCCCTCGCGGGCCTTGACCAGGTGACCATCGGGGATTCACTGGTCGATCGCGACGATCCGCGGCCGCTCAAGCGGATTGCCGTCGACGAACCGACAATGTCCATGGTCTTCTCCGCCAATAACTCACCGTTTGGAGGACGGGAGGGCCGGTTCGTGACCGCCCGCCAAATCCGTGAGCGGCTCGAGAAGGAGATCCTCCACAACGTTTCCATCCGGCTCGAGATCGTCGCCAACGATGCTTTTGAGGTGCAGGGCCGGGGCGAGCTCCAGCTCGCTATCCTGATCGAGACGATGCGCCGTGAAGGTTACGAGCTGTCGGTGTCGAAGCCGGAGATCGTCATCCGTGACATCGATGGCAGCCGGCACGAACCGATGGAGATCGTCCAGGTGGACTGCCCGGAGGACTACGTCGGCGTCGTTACCCAGAAGCTCGGCGGCCGCAAGGGTCAGATGACCGAGATGCACAACCCCGGCCACGGCCGGGTACGGTTGGCATTTCGGATCCCGTCACGTGGCCTCATCGGATTCCGGTCGGAGTTTCTCACCGACACCCGCGGCACCGGCATCCTCAATCACCTCTTCGACGGGTGGGAACCTTGGCAAGGAGAGATCCCCGGCCGCACCACCGGCGCCCTGGTGTCGGACCGCGCCGGCAAGACCACCACCTATGCCCTCTTCCATCTCGAGCCCCGAGGTACGCTCTTCGTCCACCCGACGACCGAGGTCTACGAGGGGATGATCGTGGGCGAAAACGCCCGAGACAACAATCTCGACGTCAATGTCACCCGCGAGAAGAAGCTGACCAACATGCGCGCCGCGGGCGCCGACGAGGCTCTACGGCTGGCGCCGCCGCAGGAGATGACCCTCGATCGGGCGATCGAGTGGATCGACGACGATGAGCTGGTGGAGGTGACGCCCAGCGCCGTTCGCGTGCGCAAACGGGTGCTCGCCGCCAACCAGCGGCCGAGAACGAGGAGGGGCGCCGCGTAAGGCGCCTCGCGCGTGGTCCGGGCTACCGGGCGGCCGTCGATATGATCTGACTCGAACCGAAACTGCCTGGTACGCAGAGCGTAACTACACTGTGAGGATGAAACGTGTTGCGGCCGGATGGCCGACGGTCGCGGTGATTCTGATCGCCGCCCCGGTTTTTCTAGCAGGGGTGGCGGAGGGATTCGAGCCGCTGCCGCGGGTCCGGCCGGAGGCTCTCGACCTCAACCCCGACAGGCTCGACGACTTTCTCGACGAGCTTGAAAGCGTGGACGGTGCGAGATCGGTTGTGGTCGTCCACCGCGATCGGGTCGTGGCGGAGGACTATTGGTGGGGTTCCTCAGTCAGCCTTCACCACGTCCGGTCGGTGACCAAGAGCATTACCTCGACGCTGGTCGGGATCGCCATCGAGCGCGGTTTCATCGACAGCATCGACGTGCGCGTGGTGGATTATCTGCCCGCGAATCTTCGACCTTCCGGTGTTGCCAAGGACGACATACTGGTGCGCCACTTGCTCACACATATCTCGGGTCTCCGTTGGGAGGAAAACGTGGAGTTCTCGGCCTGGGCAGGCAGCGCCAACCCGATCCGGTTCATACTCAACCGACCGCTGGTATCCGATCCAGGCACCGATTTCAACTACTCGACGCCCGCGACACACGTGCTGTCAGCGGTGCTCGAGGAGGCGACCGGTATCGGATTGAACGTCTTTGCCGACGCCTATCTCTTTGCGCCCCTTGGCATCTCAGACCGACGGTGGCAACGCGACCCCCAGAGATACCCATTCGGCGGCCACGGCATTCAGCTCCGTACCGAGGATATGGCCAAACTCGGGGTGTTGTTTCTCAACCGCGGCCGGTGGGGTGGTGAACAGGTTGTTCCGGCTGACTGGGTGCGTCAGGCGACGGCGGTTCATTTCCGTGGCAATTCAACCTGGGGGTCGGTCCAGCGAGTCAGCTATGGACTCCTGTGGTGGCTGGTATCAGCAGACGACATTGACATCTACATGGCCCTCGGGTGGGGCGGCCAGTTCGTGATTTGCGTCCCGGTCCTCGATCTGGTGGTGGCGGTCAATGCGCGGTGGCAGGTCGATGCGGATCAGGCCGATGCGCAGGAGCGCGCGATCCTCCAGGTCGTTGTCGAAGAGTTGCTGCCACAGATTCCGGTCCGGCAACGCCGTCCAAGGCACCCCTCGGGGCGGGTTCGTGCAATTGCGGCTACGACCTCTAGCTCGCTTTTCTCTCCGGGTGTCGAAAAGAGAACGGCTGAATAGAGAAGAGGATCCGGAAGCTCGGCGGATGGCTCCTTTGGGCTCTGGCGGCCAGCTCAACAGATTGACGCCGTTTTGCGGAGACCCGTTGCAATTTGACAAATGAAGTGTTATTCAATGATAGAAGTGTTCTCAAAATGAGAGTGATTATCGATAAAATGCTGCCGGTCGCCCTTGCGATCGTGTTCCTCGCCGGTGTCCACGGTTCGGAAGCCCTGGTGGCGGCCCAGCCCCAGCTCGACTGCGGCGACTGCGGGTGCTCGACCGAGTGTGCATGCCGCGACCCCGAAAACGGTTGCGGCTGTGACCGGGCGGAGCTCACTATGAAGGCGCGCTGTGGGTGCGGAGGCTCCGGGCCGCGCCACGACGGCATGGCCCCCTCGTGGCACACTGTGCTCGCTCCATCCTGTTCCATGGGCGGTCCTTTTCTGATGTGGTCACCAGCGCCCGCTCTGGGCGATCCTCAGGCGTGGCGGCTCCCCTACGAGCACGAACACCCGCCGAGATCCCTCCCATAGTCTTCCCGACAATCTGAGACAGGACATCTTCAGTCGTCGGCACCGGCCGACCCGGCGCGCACCCCCGTGTGCGAGCCTGATCTGGACCGAGGGTGAATCGTTCACTCTCCGGTCGGAGACCGAAGGCCGACCGGTGTGAGAACGGCGGAGACGTCCACCACGGGAGGTGTTCAGTTGAGATTCTCAAGAATGGATCAGGGGGGACGGCGACCGGCCGCAACCCTGACCTGTGCAATCGCGTTCCTTGCCCTGATCTCCCAGGGCGGCGACCTCGTCGCCGAACCTGTGGAGTCGGGGTCCGTCGTCGGCCACGTACTCAACGTATCCAGTGAACCTCGGGACGGCATGCCCGGCATCAGTCTCCGTCTGGACAGCGCCGATTCTGAACGATCGAGACGAACCACCAGTCAAGCCGGAGGCCGGTACGCCTTTACAGGTTTGAACCCTGGTACGTACGTCCTCACAGTCGAGAGCCCCGGATTCGACGACTACTCGGCGACGATCGGCGTCCCCGACGGTGGCGAGATCGAGCACGATATCGCACTGTCCGCCGAGTTCAAGGAGTCCATCACAGTGACCGCGACTCGGACTGCGCGGCCGATCGAGCAGGTCCCGGCTGCGGTGACGGTCATCGGGCGCGATGCCATCGAAAGAACGCCCATGACCAACATCAAGGAGGCCATCGTCGGCACCCCGGGCGTGCTCATCGAATCCAAAAACCAGGGGTACGACGCGCGCCTTATCATTCGCGGAGCCGGCCTCAAGGCGCGGTACGCCATCCGTGAGGTGATGGTGCTCCTCAATGGGATTCCCATCACCGACCCCGACAGTCTCACTCGCCTAGATTTCGTGGACACCCACCTGGTGGACCGAATTGAGGTGGTGCGGGGACCAAACTCCACTCTGTGGGGCATCAACTCGACCGGTGGGGCGATCAACGTCGTCACCACGAGCCCCTTCGATGGCCAGGGCGGCGGCGCAAGGCTGGACGCGGGAAGCTACGGGGCCCGCAACGTGCAGCTGGGCTACACCGGCGACATCGCCGACAAACATTTCTTCAACGTGAACTTCAGCCGGCGCCAGTCCACCAACGAGTGGCGCGAGTGGAACGAGTTCGACACCACCCAGTTCACCCTGCAGCCATCGTGGATCCTGGGAGACGGCTGGGTGTGGGAGAACTTCATCAGCTACACCGACGCCAACCTCCAGCTCCCGGGCCGGCTCATCGTCAACTCTGGCCACCACTTGGACCAGTGGACCCCCTACCTGGAGACCGGTGACGTGGAGCGTACCGCCGAACCGTGGAAGCACAGCTCCAGGAACTCGGAGATCCTGTTCTTCGGCTCGAAGCTGGTCAAGCGCTTCGGCAAGGTGCAGTTCATGCCGGTGCTCTACCTCAACTCCTGGCAGCACTTCCATCCGGTGACGGCACGCATCAACGAGGCCGACACGCTCGTTGGCGGTATCGATCTGCAAGCCGACTACGATCACAGCTTCGGCGTCCTCACAGGAGGAGTTACATTTCGGGCCGACAACCAGGACTCCGAGGCCTACACCTATGCGGACGTGTTGACAGCGTGGGGCGGCCGCATCGTCTCGACCCTGTCGGACGAGCCCGGAGACCGGATGCGCACGCTGAATCGGGAGACCGTGCTCTACGGAATCTACGCTCAGGAGTCCATGCACCTCGGGTCACGCTGGCTGGTGGACGTGGGCGCCAGATTCGACCGGATCACGTTCGACGTCAAGGGGTACGAGTGGATCGACTACAACTGGAGCAGCGGCAGCTATGTTGAAGGCGAGGGGCCCATCGACACCGTCCAGACATACACTGCCTTCAGCCCCCGGGTCGGTGTCGTTTACAACCTGAACGATGCCTTCCATCTGTACGGCAACATCTCCACTGGGACCCAGACACCGACCTCCGACGAGCTGACCATCAACCCCCATCTGGACCTGACAACGGTGCAGAACTACGAGGTCGGTTTCAAGGCCCGCTGGCAGAATCTGGATCTGGATACCTCTGTCTACTACAGTCCGGTGCTGGACGAGGTCGTCCAGGTAATCCAACCCTTCGGTGAGACCGAGTACGTGAACGCCGGCGAGACTGAGAAGAAGGGTGTGGAGGTGGCGCTCTCCTGGGTGCCGTGGCTCGGTGTCTCGCTGGGCGGCAGCTACACGTACTCCGACTACACCTTCAAGGAGTTTTCCGAGCCGGCCTTCGGTCACAACATCGACCGCAGCGGCAACGCTCTGGCATACATCCCGAAACACTACTACTCGCTCTTCGCCGGCTACATGCACCGAACGGGTGTGTACCTGCAGGCCACGGCCAACACCTGGGGCGAGTACTGGATGGACAACGCCAACAGCCAGATGTACGAGGGCTATGAGCTCGTTACGGACCTGACGGTGGGCTACCAGACCCGCCGCTACGAGGTGGCCCTGATTATTCAGAATCTGTTTGACCAACGTTACGCGGTGGAGGCGCAGAAGGACCTCTACGGCGGTCTTCGATACTCGCCGGCTGCCCCCAGGTACGCGCTGGCGCGCTTTGCCATCAAGTTCTGAACCACGGGATGGAGGATGTGATGCATCAATACTCTGCCCTTACCGCAAGGGAGTGATCTTATGAAACGAACTCTGGTGTTCTTATTCGCGGCGGTCCTGTCTGTTACTGCCGCCTGGTACCGACCCGGGGATTCTGCCCATGCCATGGGTATGGTCTCCATCAAGGGGGGGCGGGCTCACCACCCGGTCCATTTTCCCAGCGGCAAGGACCGCTATACCCTGGTGCTGACCGGTACGGTCCTTCCCCCCTATCAGGGTGATGCACGGGTGGTGGTGGAGGGGGAACCCGCGCTGCCTTACAGCGTGTACGGCTCCGATCCAATTGTGGATCTGGGCCTGCGGCACCGCCCCTACTTCGACGACCAGACCCTGACCGGTCTCCAGCCGAGAGACCGGTTCACTGTGTGGGTGGTGATCCGACCACCCGAGCCCCTGGCCGCGGGCAAGTACAACGTGACGTTCTACGACACCGTCACCGACAGACCGGTCCTCCAGATCCCGGTGTTCTTCGGCGGTGGGGAGGGCCACCACCATGAAGGCTGACAACGGCAAGCCTCGGGCAACCTCCTTCTGGGCCCGGTACCGAAACCTGATCCTGGTGATCAGTATCATCCTTTTCCTACCGCCGCTGGCGGCCATCGTCCAGCTCACGGGGGACGTGAACTTCTGCGGACGCTGGTGCCCGCGGATGTTCTTCGTATGGCGGGAGGGCACGACCATGACGGCCTTCCTCATGGGCTTCGTCCGCAGCTACATGGGCGTCGCGCTGGTGGTGACGATCCTGGGCACCACCCTGGCCTTCGGCAGGTACTGGTGCAGCCACCTGTGCCCCGTGGCCAGCCCCCTCGAGCTCGGCAGCCGTCTCGTCCCGGCCCCGCTCAAACTCGATTTCTCGAAGACGCCGGCACCGTCGTTCCGCTACGCCTACCTTTCGGTCTACTTCATCGTACCGGCCATCGGGATCGGAAGCCTGTGCTGCAACTACTGCAACTTCGCCGCCGTGCCGAGGCTGTTCGCCGCGCCCTTCTCAGCGGGCGACCTGACGTACTTCCTGAGGTTCCAGGGCGTGGTCAATCTCGGCCTGCTCCTGTTCCTCGGGATCTTCGCCAAGGGCGGCCGAGCGTATTGCAATCTTCTGTGTCCCATCGGCGCCCTGGATGCCCTGTCAAACCGCATCGGGGCGAAGTTCGGGCGCAGGATTCGCATCGACCGCACCAAGTGCACCAACTGCGGCGAATGCTCGAAGGTGTGCCCCGCCTGGGCCATCGACACCCAGGGCGACACCACCATCATCAACCAGCTGTCCTGCATGCCGTGTCGGCTGTGCCAGGGCGCCTGCCAGACTCAGGCGATTTACTATGGCAAACCGGCGAGCTAGCGTCGTGGCCGGAGTGGTGGGCGTTTCGGCGGGCCTATCTGCCTACCTGCCTTCCTTTGTCTGTTCGGGCGCGCCGTGCTCCTCCTGCCTGGCCTGCGTGGGCGCCGGGGGGGCGGCGGCGTCAGCGCTGATCGTGGGATTCATCTCGCGTAGATTCGGCGTGGACTCCCGTCGCGACGAAGATCCGGGAAACACAATCCGGAGCAAGTGAGGGTGACAGATTCATATGTTGGTCGGCAACCCGTATTCAATGATTTCCGTAGTATCCAAGGAGCTCGATTGAACTAGGAGACGAATGAAGATCTTGACTCGAAGGCTCGCGAAGTGGAGCCTCTGAGGGCTCGGCGCGGCCGCCAGTCAGGCCTTCAGATCGTCGTCACTTCCGCTGGCACTTCTTTGTGGAGTACCTGTTCAACGTGAAGGGGCTCCGATTTGAGGGATCTGTCCTTGTAGCTTGCGATGGCGGCCTGGGTGCGGCCGATCATGGCGTGCGGCGCCAGCCGGCCACAGTGGCCATGGCCCTCGATGGGCTCGCACAGCCCGCGGCAGAACGACACCTGGTGGCCGTTATACGGGCACTCGATGATTGTGTAGGACCGAAATGCGGTCCGCTTGTGGGCGTGTTTCGGACGAAGAAGCGACATCTCCAGACTCCTTCGGATAATAATAACTGATCCTAATCGCAACGTACCCAACGGCACCTGGGGAACAAAATCATAACGTTCGAACGTTTAACGTTCTGGTCCTCACGCCACGATTCAAGTCACGCGCTGAGTTACACTCGCCCCATGAGCACTGAAACGACGCTCGACGAATCCGCGATCTTCGCCATTGAACGACCGGCCCCAAACCTCTTTACCTACTATCTTGTCTCCTCACTCGCCCTGGGTCCCCTTTTCCCTATTGCTCTGATACCCCTCTATTTCCGGTACCACACCCTGCGCTACCGCTTCGACGAGGAGGGCATCTCGATGCGCTGGGGGATCCTCTTCAGGCGCGAGATCAACCTCACCTATGCCCGCATCCAGGACATCCACCTGCGGTCGAACTTTGTCGAGCGGTGGCTGGGGCTGGCTCGGGTCGAGGTGCAGACCGCGAGCGGCAGCTCGGGCGCCGAGCTGACCCTCGAGGGTTTGCTCGAGTTCGAGGTGATTCGCGACTACCTCTACGCTCGAATGCGGGGCGCTCATGGGCAAGCACCCCGGGCCGGTGGAGTGGCTTCCTCACCGGCGGACGTCGCCGTCGATCCCGCCGCTGCAACCGAGCTCGCAGCAACCCTGCGCGAGGTGACCGCCGAGCTGCGGGCAGTGCGAGAGGCGCTGGAACAACGCGGTTCGGAACAAGGTCGTGGTTAAGCAACTACTCCTGCGGCTGATGCGGGTGCCCCCGGAGCCCCACGCTCCGGCCGGATCGGCGGGTTCGGCAGAGGTTTTTCGGGCGTCGAAACGCTACCTCCAGCTCAAGCTCATTCGCTGGGCGGGCGGGCAGGTGATGACCCTCCTTGGTCTCGTTGCGGCCCTTACCTTCTTGCACTTGGTTGGATCGGGTCAGATCGAGGTCCTCGACAAGATACCGCACAGGGCGATCATCCTCAGGTTCATGGGCTGGGCCGAAGTCATCGGAATCGTCGGTTTCCTGGTACAGCTTCCGGTGTCCCTGTTTCTGGTTCTTCTCGACTGGGAGATGCGATGGTACATCGTCACCGACCGCAGCCTGCGCATCCGCGAAGGGGTGTGGAGGGTCAACGAGATGACGATGACCTTCGCCAACGTGCAGGAGGTCTCGATCCGCCAGGGTCCCATCGAACGACTCTTCGGGATCTCGAATCTCCGGGTGCGGACTGCGGGGGGTGGTTCAAGCGCGAGTCCGGGCTCGCAGCACGGCGAGAGCGACGAGAAGAGCGGCCACATCGGCTACTTCCGCGGCGTTGATAACGCGCCGGTAATCCGCGATCTCATCCTCGAACGTCTCAAACAACTGCGCGACGCCGGTCTCGGCGATCCCGATCAACCGCAGACCGAGACCAAAGCGAGCACAGAGGGGATGCCGTCCGGCCTCCTCGATGCGGCCCGCGAGATGCTGGCCGAGGCGCAAGCCCTCCGCCGGACGGCAGCACCGTAGACCATCCACCCACACGTACTGCCCACAGATTCACACAGATAGACACAGATCCACATGGATGGATTCATCTGTGCTCATCTGTGTGATCTGTGGGCTAATTGGCGATGATCTCGATCATTACGACGCGGGAGGCGCCGCCGGCGAGGTCGCGGGCGATCTGTAGGCTGGACGGGAGCGAGCCGGCGACATCGGCTTTCGCCGGGCACTCGAGACAGGCGAGACCGGTGGCATTCAGCAACCCTGAGTCGAATGCGG
>JAOZUP010000304.1 GCA_029938595.1 Thermoanaerobaculales bacterium
ACTATCACTTCACCTCAAAGGAGAACACCTCCTACAACACCACCAGCATGGGCTACGGCGGCTACGGCGGCTACGGCGGCGGCTGGGGTGGCTGGGGCGGCTATGGCGGCATGGGTGGCATGGGCAGCTCCACCACCTACGCGACGACCTACACCGAGGGCACCTTGATCGTCGACCTCTATGACCCCGAGACCAAGAAGCTCGTGTGGCGCGGCACCGGCACGGTGACCGTCAAGGCCAAGCCCGAGAAGCAGATCAAGCAGGTCGACAAGATTCTGACCAAGATCGGCGCCAAGTGGGACAAGATTGTCCACGGCCAGGGCAAGTAAAGCCGTTTGCTCAACCGGCCACCGGCCGGATCACCAAATAGACAACGCCCGGTCGCTGACAGCGGCCGGGCGTTTTTGTGAGCGAAGCAATTTGGTCCTTGGTCGCCCCACCAAATATCTAACGTTTAACGTTCTAACCTTTTAACGTTCCGTCAGGATCCGAAGCGAATCCGGACGTAGAGGCTGACATCGTTGATGTCGAGGTTGACGTGGCCCGCGAGATCGACCTGATCCTCTCCGCCTGCGAGAGCGTCCCAGTCGACGTTGATTGTCGAAAGATTGAGGGCGGCTCCGAAGCCCCAGCGCCTGTCCGTGATGTACTCAAAGGCCAGCCGGCCGATGTACTGCGAGCCGGAGATGTCGCCGATGGTGAGGTCGAGCCAGCCGAGGCCGGCCTTCATGCGCCAGTGCTCGCCCAGCATGCGGCGGTACTCGAAATTGATGTAGGGTATTGGGGCTGATACGTTGACTTTCTCGTCGAGCTCGATCTCCTCCACCACCAGCACCGTGGTGATGTCGAGGACCCGAAAACCGATACCGAAACCACCCGCCCACCGCTCCTTGATCCAGGGGTAGTAGGTGTAGTCGACGGCGTAGGTCGTGATGTCGAAGGCAAGGCCGATGTTGGCCTCGATGGGGATGATTTCATCCCCCCAATGGATCTCAGTAAGCGCCTGCGCAGTCGAACTGCGGTCGATGTCCTGCCAACGCACGCCGAGGCGGTGTCTGCGCCCTAGCTGCCACTCGAAAGAGACGGACGGCACGATTTCCTCGCCGCCGAGGCCGAGATCGTCCTCGAAATGGAGCACGGTGCCCTCGCCGAGGTACTCCGAGTCGAGCCGGATGGCGGTCGACAGACTGACAGCGCTGCCCTCGAGCTTGAAGTTGAATCTATCGAAAAGCGGATCGTAGACGCCCTGGGCGGCGGCGGGAACCGCGATCGAAACCACGAATACTGCGGTGAGGATTGCAACATAGCGACGCATGGTTGACCTCCATTTTCGATGCCGGAACACGGAGCCACAGTACCACGGTCGCTCAAGGCAGCAAGGCTGCATATCCCTACCCACGACCTCACCACACGATCTCGTAGTTCGTGCTTCTGCCGCCTCCGAGCCGCCTCACGAGGAGGCCCTTCACGACCAGATCCGCGATCTCGCGCTGCGCGGTGGCGCGGCTGGTCCTCGTCATGCCGAGGTACTTGCGGGTGGTCAACCCGCCCTCGAACCCTCCCGGGCCGGCGTCGAGCATTCGGTTGACGACCTTGCGTTGGCGCTCGCTGAGATTGATCTCTGTATGCCCCTGCCAGAAATGGGCCTTGGCGAGCACCAGGGCGAGACGCTCTTCGGAATTGGTGACGGCACGCTCGAGACACGCCGCGAACCACATCAGCCAGCCCGTGAGCTCGCCGTCGCCGCGCTGGGTCTGCTCCAGGATGTCGTAGTAAACGTCCTGCTCGGTGCGGATCTGGGCCGACATGCTGTAAAGACGGATCGGGGTTCCCTCATCCCGCGCGAGGGTCATATCGGCGATCGCCCGGGCGAGCCGTCCGTTCCCATCCTCGAAGGGGTGGATCGTGACGAACCAGAAATGTGCGAGGCCGGCGCGCAGCAAGCCGTCTTCGGGGTCCGGATCCGTCGCATACCATTCGAGAAAACGCCCCATCTCCCCGGGTACCCTCTCGGCCGGGGGCGCCTCGAAGTGGACCGTCTCCCGACCCACCGGCCCCGAGACGACCCTCATCGGCTCGTCAGATCTTCGCCAGTCTCCGACGATGATCTTTTGAATGCCCGAATATCCGGTGGGGAAGAGCGCGGCATTCCATCCCCTGAGCCGCTCTTCGGTAAGCGGATCCTCGTAACGTTGCGTGGCATCAACAATCATCTCCACCAACCCGTCAACATGGCGGGCTGTCGGTAGCAGATCGGCCGTGGGCAGACCGAGCTTACGGGCGACCGACGATCGGACCGATTCGCGGTCGAGATCCTCGCCCTCGATTGCGGCGGTCATGACCGCCTCATCGGTCAGGATCGACGCCCGCGCCTCCTGCCCAAGATCGAACCCCAAACCTGCCGCCTTGCCGAGGATCTTGCCCTGGCGACGTCTCGCCGCAGCGAGCGGCGTCAGCAGTCGCTCGCTGTTCCAACGCAGCCTCGAGGTCCAATCGGGGTGCTGCCAGACGTAGTTGGCCATACGGGCTCCTCATCGTGAGGCGTTTCTTCAAGATAAACGCCTCACTAATTGAGTTGAATATAGCGTATTATCGCTTCTCGCGCCACTCCCACCCCCTGGCGAGAAGCCCAGGTTATTTCTCTTTGCCCTTTTTCTTCGTCTTTTTCGTGCGGCCGTCCTGCCGGCGGCCGATCTCGTCCAGCGCCTGTTCGCAGACCTTTTTCTCGGCCGTGATGCGGTCGAGCATGCCTTTGGCCACCAGCGAGATGCCGAGGGTCGCCACCGCGACACCGGTCGACGCGACGGCCTCCACTCCCTTGAGCTGCACCGATGGGTTTGAAAGAGTGCCGCCCAGCTTGATGTAGGGGTTGGTGATCATGCTCGCTGAGAGACCGATTCCCTTGCGCGGTTTGGTCACCCACTGGAGATCGAGCTTTTCGGTGCTGAGATCGATTTTCCCTTTGCCGAGCATCGTCATTTTGTCGCTCTGCAGAGCCATTGGCTCGAGAGTTGCGAAACCGTCTTCAAATACCACTTGCGCGACGCCGCACTGGAGCTCGGTTACCGCGTCCTCCTTTGCGAACGGGTTGAACGCGTTGAGCAACGTGAGCAGGATATCCGCTGATACGAGGTCGAGGGCGTCATTGTCCATCACCCCCTTGCCGATGACCACCTGCACCGACCCGTTGGCGGAGCCGGCGAAGGCGTGCGGACTGCTGCCCAGCATTTCCAGCCGCACGTTGAGATCGATGGGCGGCTCGGAAGCTGTGTCCACCGTGTCCTTGTCGGGCAGATCGAGCCGAAGGGCTTCAAGATCCAGAACCATGTCGACCCGATAGTCATTGCCGACCGGTTCCAGCACGAGGGTTCCCGATCCGCGCCCCTCGCGCTGACCCACCATCGCTAAGCGGTGGACCTCGAGCCGGCCATCGGCCAGTCGCGCGCCGATCGTCACATCGCGGAAGACCATGGCCGGCAGCTGAAGAGTGCCGATGGTCACGTCCACTTCGGCGTCGGCACTCCGGAGCGGACTGAAGTCGAGGGGCTCGTTCGAGAACACCAGTCCGTCCTTCGGCGTCTCAGACGCGGCCGTCTGTTCCGCATCTCCGTCGCTTCCGCCCTTGAGGTGTGGCAGGTAGGGTGCGAGGTTGAGGTTGTTCGACGACATCCGGGCTGTCACCGCGGGTTTGCCCCGGATATCCACCGCAAGCGATCCTGTGAGATCGGATCCACCGATGACGATCTCGAGGCCCTCGGTGGTGAACAGCTCGGGGGTGCCCTTGAAGTGCCCCGCGATCCGGAATTCTTCGTCGGGGAGCGCGTTCACCCCCATGAGCTCACGGAACAACCCGAGACCGGGCCCGGACGCACGAAGCTCCAGGTCGGTGCCAACCCATCGCGGTGGCTCGCCGAGGCTGCCGTTGGCGTAGGCCCGATAGTCTCCGAGCTGCACCGAAAACCGGTCGAAATGGAATCCCCCATCGGTGCGCTGGAAACGGCCGCGAACTCTGAACGGCGCCACCGGGATGGTTACACCGGTAACGGCCGTGAAGAGCGAAGCGTTGGGTCCGTCGGAATTGATTGTGAGGTCAGTGCCGAAGAAATCCGGCGTCCGGCCGATGCGACCGTCGATCGACGTTGCGGCGTTGGCCAGGGTCGTCTCGATGTTCTCGAGCACAAAGCCGGCTTCGTCGATGGACACCCGGCCTGAGAGTGAAAAGGGTTCCGCGGGCAGTTCGGGAAGGTCTGCGAAACCAGTCATGAGGTCACCCGCCTTACCGAGGTCGGGAGCGGCGATATCGATGTGGAGGTCAGTCCCCACCAGACCCTCGACCGGGACCACCGTGCCGTGGACGGTGATGCGGTTGCGGTCGACCTCGGCGACCACAGTGTCGAGCTCGTAAGCCTCTCCGGTCACGCGAAGATCTCCTGCGACCGAGAACGGCGCCGGCGGAAGTCCGGGCTGATGGATGAAGGGGCCGAGAGATGACAACCGGGGGCCGCGGGCGGTCAGGTGCACCTGGGTGCCGTCGAGGTTCGGTGCGGCGCCGATAAGCCCCGCGACCTCGACGCCGATGTCACCCGCCGAGACCGTGACACCGTCGAGGCGATATCCCGCGCCGTCCACCCGGAACCTGCCGTCGACGCGGAGCGGTTGCGGGGGCAGACCTGTGATCCCGCCTATGGACGCCGGGTGCGAGAGGTCCGGGTCCTCGATGTGGAGCTGGAGATCGGTGCCCACGAAATTGTTCACGGCGACCACGCGGCCGTCAGCGCGGACGTGGAGGCTGCCGAGTGAGGCCGACACGCCGTCGAGGCGGTAACCCGAGTCGAGCACGCCGAGCCCGCCTTTGAGGGTCCATGCCTCTGCCGGGACGCCGGAAATACCCGCCAGCTCGCCTACGTGGGCGGCATCGGGCCCTTTCGCCTCGATCCGCAGGCTGGTGCCGGACAGCCCGTTTGCCGTTTTCATCTGGCCGTCAACCCGCAGGCTGCTGCGTCCGAGGTGGGCGCGCACCCCTTCGAGGATGATCGCGTCCTCGCCCTCGCTGAAGCGCCCTTCGATTTCGAAGGACTCGGCAGGCAGCGGGGTTCCCGCGAGATCCGTAAAAACCGCGAGACTCGAACCCTTGGCGTGGAAACGGAGATCGGTTCCGGTGTATGCGGGAGGGTCGCCCACGGT
>JAOZUP010000305.1 GCA_029938595.1 Thermoanaerobaculales bacterium
AATCCTGGGAAGTTATTCCGTCTCTTCGTCATTGGACTCGGGGGAGTCGTCGACGACCCACGTCCCACCCGGGGAGAAGCTCGCGCGCACCTCGGCAAACTCGGAATTCAGCACCGGGAACGGCTCCCCCGAGCCGTCCATGGGCAGGGCCCAGATGTCCCAGGAGGTGTCGGTGTTCTGTGTATTGAAAAGCAGGAACCTGCCGTCCGAGCTCCAGGAATTGGCATTCGCACCGCCCTCCATTTCGAGCAGAAGCTCCGCGGGCCCGACGCCGGAAGCATCCTTGCGATAGAGACCGCGTTTCTCGTCACGGATGGATGAAAAGACGATCTGTGTACCGTCGGGCGACCACAACGGGTTCGAGTCCCTCGCCGGGTCGAAGGTGAACCGGGAGGCCACCCGGCGATCGAGGTCGTGGATCCATAGATCGCGGTTGCCGCTTTCGTCGTCCGTGATTCCTGAGACGACCCTCGACCCGTCGGGAGAGAGGCAGGTGTTGCGAAACTCGTTGCCCTCGGCGACGGCGCCAAGCTCACGACCCGCGCGGTCGTACCAGAGCAATCGGCGGCCCCCCGACTCACCGCTGCGGAAGACCAACGTCCCGTCGGCCGCGGCCGAGAAGTCGGCGAGACCGACTGCGCTGCTGCCCACGTTGTCGGCGAGGGGCATGGGCTCGCCGGTGAGCTCTCCCTTCCCAGCATCGAACGGATGCGCGACCAGCATGCCGTCGAGGACGTAGATCAGATAACCGGGCTCGGCGTACTGAACTCTGGAGTCCGCATGGGTCAGGGCTGTGTTTTCGGACGTGCCGATCTCGTGCAGCATGATCATGCCCTCCTCACCGGCAAGGTCGCCGATGAAGAGAAACCGCTTGCCGTCGGGCAGGAACTCCGGCCACCCGAGCGACGGGGCCTCCTCGAAATCAGCTTGCGAGACCTCGGGCTTGGCGATGCCTCCCGCGGCCGTCACCCGCATTAGGGGCACATTGGCCTGACCGTCAAAGACGATCTCGCCGCGACTGCTCCAGCTTCCGTCGGCGCCATTGGCGTCGCAGATGGTCTGCGCGGGCCCACCGGCGACCGGGACCTTCTTCAGCTTGCCGCCGGCGAAGAAGGCGATGTAGCGGCTGTCAGGCGACCACATGGGACGGCCGTCGGCCACGGCGCCCTCGCTGCCGGCGAGCGGCCGCGCATCGAGGCTGTCGAGCGGCCGCAGCCAGATCTGGCCGTTGCCGTCGTTGTCGATGGCTTGGAAGGCAATCATCCGCCCATCAGGAGAGATTCTCGGCGAACCGACCTGCGCCAGCTTGGCTTCCGGCATGATCTGGAACCGCACCTGCCGGGGGGCTTCAGGCGACCGCAAAAAAAAGCCCACTGCGAAAACCACGGCCGTGGCCGCGGCAATGGCGCCTACAGCCCACGCCAGCCGCTCCCTCGATTTGCGGCGCGCCGCCACCGGCGCCGGCAGCCCGACGACTGAGCCGCCCTCGGCGATCCACTGAAGCTGCAGCTTGACGTCGTGCGCCGTCTGCCAGCGTTCCTCGGGGTCCTTTGCGAGACATGTCTGCATGACGCGATCAAAGGCCGGCGGGGTCATTGGTTGAACGGTCGATGCGGGCGCCGGTTGCTCGGTCATAATGGCGCTGATCAAGCTCGCCTGCGATCCGCCGGCAAACGCGCGCCGGCCGGTCACCATCTCGTACAGCACCGCACCGAGCGAGAAGATGTCGGTGCGGGCATCAACCTCCTTGCCCTCGAGCTGTTCGGGAGCCATGTACTGGTACGTGCCGAGCACCGTGCCGGCCGTGGTCAGCGGTTTGCTTACTGTCGGCGACACCGTGAGATCGGCGTCGCCGCCGAGACCGCTGTCGGCCTTGGCGAGCCCGAAATCGAGGAGCTTGGCCCCCGACGCCGTGAGCATGATGTTGCCGGGTTTGATATCGCGGTGAACGATGCCCTGGCGATGGGCCTTTTCGAGGGCATCGGCGATCTCAACCCCGTACCGCAGCGCATCCTCCAACGGCATCGGTCCCTGACTCAGTCGTTCGGCCAGGGTCTCGCCGTCGATGAACTCCATGACGAGATAATCCACGCCATCCTCGTGGCCGATGTCATACAGCGCACAAATGTTCGGGTGCGACAGACTGGAGACCGCCTTCGCCTCGCGTTCGAGGCGCTGGCGCAGCTCCGGAGACTGTGAGAGATGATCCGGCAAGACCTTGATCGCGACGGTGCGGTCGAGACGGGTATCGCGTGCCCGGTACACCTCACCCATGCCACCGGCGCCAATCTCCTCCTCGATCTCGTAAGGCCCCAAACACGTTCCTTTGGCAATCGTCATTCAACCCCCTGTGTTTCATGAATCCTAACACAGTTGAGATTGATATTCATTCCCTTCCGCAGATTCAACCACTGCGCCTCTGTTACGCTGCCCGCGTGTCACGACGGCCGCAACAGGCGAATTGGTGAGATATGGGGGCTAACGCCGATGTCCTCGTCATCGGCGCCGGAATGGCGGGAGTGACCGCCGCGCGCGAGCTCGCGCGGGAAGGGTTCGGGGTGATCGTGGTCGAGGGCGGCGACCGCGTTGGCGGACGCCTTCGTACCATTCGCGACTTCGGCCCCCACCCCGTTGAGGCCGGCGCCGAGTTCATCCACGGCGACGGCGCCGCCACCTGGTCCGAGGTTCGCGCCGCAGGATTGAGCACGCGCCCGTGCCCCCTGGTTCGCGACACCATGCTCTCGCTCGGCGGTTCGGCGCGATGGCTGCCGATCGCCCTCCTCCATCCCGGGAGCTGGCATGCCGCCACCATCCTGCGATCGATCGCGAGCTTCAGCCCCCCGGATGTGTCGGCACGTGAGTTCCTTGACCGAAGGCGCGACCGCGGGCGGGCACGTCTCCTCTCCGAGATGACGCTGACTGCACACCTGCCGGGCAGCATTGACGAAATCGGCATGAGCGGCCTCGTCTCCGACGGCGTCCACCGCCTCGAGACCGGGCTCAACCATCGCGTCGTAGAGGGCTACGACCGGCTGCCCGGCTCTGTCGGTGGCGACCTCGACATTTGCTTTGGCTTTGTCGTCGAGACCGTGTGCTGGGAACCGGACGGGGTCACTCTGCGGTCGACCGATGGTACTGAGCTTTCGGCACGCACCGCCATTTGCACTCTGCCGGTCGGTGTGCTCGAATCCGGTTCAGTGCGCTTTGATCCCGGTTTACCGGATGGCAAAACATCGGCTCTCCGCGATCTGCAGATGGGGCCGGTGCTCAAGATCCTGCTCCGATTCAGCGAACGGTTCTGGCCGCGCCGCCTCGCGATCCTCGCCTGCGGCGCCGGGCCGGTGGCCCTCTACTGGCCGGTCGCCTACGGCACTGACACCGACAACCCCACCCTCATCGCCTATGCCACCGGTCCGCGCGCGGCGGCACTCGCGGAGGCTGGCGAGGACGAGGCGGCGGCAACCGCGGTAGCCGACCTCGGACGGTTGTTTCCAAAGGTCGACGTACGGCATTCGCTCGTCGCCCACCGGCAGGTCGACTGGGGAGCCGATCCCCTCGCATGCGGTGGCTACAGCTTCGTACGAGTCGGCGGCGTTGGGGCGAGAGAGCGATTGGCGGCGGCCGATACCGGAGCGCTGCTGTGGGCGGGCTCGGCGACCGAATCCTCGCCCATCGCCGAGACCGTCGAGGCCGCCTACCTCAGCGGCCTGCGTGCAGCGCGCGAGGTGCGGGCGATGCTCGGAGCTTGAACGGCCCCGGGTTCAAGGCTCGAGCCCGGCGTCCCAGTTGAGGACCACCGAGATCGGCTGAATCGACTCGCCGACGATCGGTGAGAGAATCAGGAATCGTTCACTGTCGTCGGTCACCAGATAACGTCTGCGCGTCATCAACGGAAACAGCCCTGCGTCAAAGAGCGTCTCCGGCAGGCCCGCCTTGAAGGTGGCCCCAGTCGAGACCGGCACGGTGACCAGATTCTCGGTCGCGTCGAGGTAGAAGATCTCTCGTCCATCGGCGCTCCAATATGGCTCGGTGCCGCCGTTGGTCGATACCTGCCACTTGCCGCCGGGTCCCGGGAAACGGGAGACGTAGACCTCCATGTCGCCCGACTCGTTGGAGTTGTAGGCCATCCATCGCCCGTCCGGTGAAAAGCTTGTTCGGACCTCCGCGAACTCCGACTGCAGCACCGGGAAGGGCTCACCGGCGCCGTCCATCGGCAGCGCCCAGATGTCCCAGCTCGTGTCGGCACTGCGCACACCGTATGTCAGGACACCGCCGTCCCGGGTCCAGGCTCCGGCATAAATATCCTCCTCCAGGGCGAGCAGCAGCTCCGCCTCGCCGGCGCCGGATGCATCCTTCCAATACAGGGCGTCGCTGCCCTCACCACGGCTGGAGCTGAAGACGATGCGAGAGCCGTCCGGCGACCAGGCCGGGCTGAAGTCGTTACCCGCGTCGAAGGTGAAACGTGATGCGACCCCGCGCTCGAGGTCCTGGATCCACAGATCGATATTGGAGCTGTCAGGGTCGATGACATCCACGACAACCCGCTGGCCGTCGGGCGATATCGAGGCGTTCATGTACTCCGCAAGCTCGCCGACCTGCCCGACCTCACGCCCGGTCCGATCTCGCCACAGGAGCCGCCGCGCGCCCGTCTGGCCACTGCGATACGCCAGCGTACCGTCATTCGAGGCCGAGAAATCAGCCAACCCGACTGCGTTCACTCCGATTTCGTCCGCCAGTGGTAAGGGGTTACCGGTCAAGACGCCGGCACCGGCATCGAACGGATGCGCCACCAGCATGCCGTTGAGGACGTACACCAGATACCCCGGCTCGACGTACTGGACCCGGGAGTCGGAGGTCGTGAGGAGGGTCTCCTCCCCCGAGTCGAGCGACCGGAGCATCACCTTGTCTTCTTCCTCCGAGGTCTCGGCGAGGTAGATGAAATGCTCTCCGTCCGGGAGAAACTCGGGCCAGCCGAGCCCAATTACGCCCTCGAGATCGTCGAGGCTCACCTCCGGTTTGGCGATGCCACCCGCCGCGGCCACCCGCATCAACGGCGCGCTGGGTGCTCCGTCGTAGAGGATCTCTCCCCTCGTGCTCCAGCTGCCGTCGGCGCCAGCGGCGTCGCAGATGGTCTGCGCGGGTCCACCGGCGAGCGGC
>JAOZUP010000028.1 GCA_029938595.1 Thermoanaerobaculales bacterium
AGGAATTAGGAATTAGGAATTAGGAATTAGGAATTAGGAATTAGGAATGCCGCCCGCCCGCCCCGAAAAGGGAAAATTCTCAACTCTCAACTCTCAACTCAAAACTACGTGCACAGTGGCTTTCCGCGTTCATTGGGATTGCCGGTGGCCTTGAGGAAGCGTTTGGTCAAGTCGCGCACGAGTTTGCGAATCTGACGATCGCCGTTGTTGCCCGCGGGCAATGGAATCTGTGCTGCGGCGAGCACCTGGTGACCGCCGCCGAAGCCTCGCCGACCGCCGAGGTTGCGGGCGATATGACCGGCATTCCGGTCGCGATCGGTGGTTCGCAGGCTGAGGTGAAGCCAGCCGTCGATCACTGCAAGGCACATGGTCCAATCGACATCTTCGGCTCGCAGCAGCAGGTCGGCCGCTTCCGCCACCATCTCCGGCGAGTCGAGGCGGCCGAGGTAGGAAACGATGCGGTTGCCATAGACCCTTGCCTGGTCGAGGGCGATGCGGAGCTTCGAAAAATAGGCTCGCGGCAGCGGCGCTTGCACGATCCTGCCGAGGGCACGGGCGTTAGCTGAAGGGTAGAGGTCGAGGAATGCTTCAAGATCGGCCCTCGTGCTCTCACGGCCGAGGTCCTGGGTGTCGGAGCGGATCCCGTAGACCATAGCGGTGGCGACCGGAACCGGCACCTCGAGCTTGGCAGCTTCGAGATACTCATACAGCATCGTCGAAGTCGCGCCGTACCGACTTCGGATGTCATGGAATCTGGCGGAACGCGTTTGCGGGCGGATGGGGTGATGATCGATGACGACGTCGAGCCGAATTTCGGGGTCAAAATTGACGTTTCCGGCGCCGGGCTGGGCATCGACCATCGCCAGCCGGTCGAATCGGCCGAGGTCGAGATCGTCGAGATCGCGAGTCTTGAGACCGAGGTAGCGAAGGAGCGCCAGATTCTCCGCCCGCCACACGGCGCCGGTGTGTCCCACCGAGCAGGCAATGCCATGGAGCTCGTTGGCAAGTTCCCTCAGTGCAGCGGCGGCGGCGATGGCATCAGGATCCGGGGTGTTCTGGACGATGATGAGCATGCTGCGCGCACCGTCAAGAACAGACGAAAGCCGTGCCAAGCGAATCTTGGGGGTTAGTCGCCGGCCCATCAGGCGCCTCCGCAGTCAGTGGGATGAAGTAGTTTGTGTCGATGCACCGTTGGCTCCGGCAATCGAGTATAGCGCCTCCTGCCCCGCGCCCAGCCTCTCCATCGGTATCGCTATCGCAATCGCTATCGGTATCGATTCTTCAAAATGGCGTTGTCTTTTTCGATAGCGATAGCGATCCCGATAGCGATTGCGATTGTTGGCCCGTTCCCGGTTCTCTGGTGTTCTTGGTGCCTTTGTGGTGAAACGGTTGGGCGGGACGATAAATCCGAAATCCGAAATCCGAAATCCGAAATTCCGTGCGGGGGTTAGAATGACTAGGCGGAGGATATTGACCTTGATGATCCGTCGTGTCTGGTTCCTGATGCTCGCGTGCGTTGTGGCCCTGCTGGTGGTTGGCGTGCTTGGGCTGGCTCACCTCAGGGTGCGTGCGGCGGCGAGCCGCCTTCCCGAGCGCGGTTCATACGTCGACACCGTGCCGGGCTGCCCGGCTCGGGCTGAGATTCTCTTCGACGGAAGAGGTATCCCTCACGTGAAGACCGACAGTGAGGCCGCTCTGTGGTTTTCCCAGGGTTATCTTCACGCCCGCGACAGGTTCTTTCAAATGGAGATCGCGCGCCGGTTGGCTGCCGGCCGTCAGGCCGAGGTTTTCGGAGAGGTGGCTCTCGACAGCGACCGGAAGATGAGGATGCTGCGAATTGCTGCGTCCGCCCGCCGCCAGGCCGCGATGCTGACTGCCGGCGAGCGACGGGAGCTGGAAGCATACGCAGCAGGCGTGAACTCCGCCATCTCCAGGTTTGGGAGCTGGATCGCCCCCGAAATCTGGCTTCTGGGTGTTGAACCCCAACCGTGGCGGATTGAGGATTCGCTGGGTGTCGGCCTCCTGATGCAGCTCGATCTCAGCTGGGCGATGGGGGAGGAGCTGCAGCGGGCACTTGAGTTGGCCCACCTCGGAAGAGACCGGGCCGTCGAGCTCTGGGGATGGAGCCCACGCCAGGCGCGCGCCTGGATCCCGCCGGTTGACGGTGTCAAACATCCTTTTGGCGACCACGAGCCGATCACGGCCCCGAGGGGCGGCGTTGGCGCCAACTGTTGGGTCCTGGCGCCTGAGCGCTGTGTTTCCGGCCGGCCGCTGCTTGCTAACGACTCTCATCTCGGTGTCCGGATGCCCGGGACCTTCTACGCTATTCACCTGCACGGACCTCAAACTCATGTTGCAGGCGCATCGATCGCGGGATTTCCTGGAGTTGTCATAGGCCACACCGAAGGCGTGGCGTGGGGGCTGACCCTCTCGATGCTTGATGATCAGGATCTCTTCCTCCTCAGTCTGGATGACTCTGGAGGTCGTGAACTCGTGGACGGTCGTTGGCAGCCGCTGCGGACCGTCATCGAAAACATCGAGGTGCGGTGGCAGCCGGACCCGGTGCTGGTCAAGATTCGCCTGTCGGAACACGGACCCCTTGTGCGCGAGCAGCGGGACGAGTCGATCGCGCTCGCGTGGGCGGCATTGCACGGGCCGAGCTTTCTACCGGCGATTCTGAGAACCGATCGAGCAAACACGGTCGAGGAGGCCGCAGCCGCCTGGGAGCACGTGATCAGTCCCTCCATGAACCTGTTGGCGGCCGACACCGATGGGCACATTCTTCATCAAGTGGTGGGCCGGGCGCCCGAACGGGCGAGGGGCGCAGGGCGTCTTCCGGCACCGGGCGGAGATTCACGCTGGGCGTGGACAGGTTTTCGACCGATGTCGGCCAATCCGCGCCGGCTGGATCCGAAAGACGGTTTTCTGGCCTCGGCAAACCATGATGTCTTTGGCGAGGGGAATTATCCCGAGCGCGACCGCTTCCCGGCCGATTTTGCGCCCCCGTGGAGGTACCGGCGCATCCAATCAGCCCTTAAAGCCCGGACTGATTGGACGATCGATTCCTGCGTCGACCTGCAGGGCGACGTGTTGTCGGGCCGGGCGATCGCAGTGCTCAAGCAGCTTCGTCCCGACTTCGAGGCACTCGGTGGCCCGGCGGCCGAGGAGTTGATGGCGTGGGATGCGAGGATGACTGTCGATTCCAACGCGGCTCTCCTCTTTTCCCGATTGATGATCGAGCTCGGACAGGCGATCGGTGGCGACGAGGCGGCTCGTGACGGCCTGTCACAATCACCGATAGGACCGGAGGAGGTGCTCCTCCTGCTGGCGGGAGGTCTCCACGAGAGGTGGTGGGACGATGTCAGGACCGCCGAGGTAGAATCTCAGCGCATGATTTTGGATCGGATCCTCGAGCAGCTCGACGCGCTCGACCAAGGGGAGCAATGGGGAGAGGTTCACCAGGTGGTTTTCGAACACCCGCTGGCGTGGATACCGAGGGTCGGCCGGCTGATGGGCGGTTCATGGAATCGCGGGCCCTTCCCGGTAGCCGGCGATAACGTGACGGTGAACGCCCAGTACTGGAGCAGGAGCCGCCCCTTCGCGGTCACCACCATTCCCGCCATGCGCTTCGTCACCGACGTCGGCAACTGGGATGAGACGGTCCTCGTACTGCCGGTGGGTGAGAGCGGCCGACCCTGGTCGTCCCACTACTCGGACCAGATCCAGACATGGCTGCAGGTCGGCGAGTGGAGATTCCCGTTCAGCGACGAGGCGGTCGAAGCGGCGGCCGTGGCTCGACTGGAGCTGGTTCCAGGGAACGCTCGGGACATGCCGCCGGGAGAATCTCGATGAACGAGAAGAGCGCGGGCGAGGCCGAGTCAGTGGGCGGGGAGACGTTTCTATCGTTGGTGACCTGTGGGCCGCAGCTAGAGGTGGCGCTCTACGGCGACACGCTGCGTGCCACCTCGCTCGTGCGTCTCGGGGGCGTGGCGCCGCGATCAACCCTCGTCCTGGCGGCCGCAGATCTTTTGATCGAGGACGCCGGACTCACTCCCGATGCCGTGAGCAGGATCGTGGTCTCCCGTGGTCCAGGCTCGTTCACCGGAATCCGGGCCGGGTTGGCGACCGCCGCGGGATTGGTGGCAGCGACCGGCGCCCAATGTCTGGCGTACGACTCTCTCCTGATGTTGGCTGCCCGATGCGGGGGATCAGGTACGGTGTGGAGCGCCCAACCGGGTCGTCGGGGAGAGGTCTACGCTCGCAGCTACGAAATCGAGGAGGAGCGAGCGCCGCATGCGCTCGGCGAAATCGAGATCGTGGCCGTGGACCGAACCGCCGAACGCGGCCCGTGGGTCGCGGCCGAGGCCCTGGATCTCGGTGACGCCGAACGAGCCTCCACCCCTCGAAGCTCGGCCGAGGCGCTCCTGCGCCTGGCGATGTTGGGTGTCACCGCGGATCCCGCCGAGCCTCTCTACGTGGAGGGCCCACCAATCCACCAGCGCGACCAAAAATCCTGAAATGTCAGCTCGAATTTCAGTCCGCCCACCGCAGCTTGGTGATGCGCGGGCACTGGCTGAGGCCGAGCTCGAGTGTTTTTCGGACCCCTGGCCGCCGCAGTTCTTCATGTCCGAGATCCTTGCGGATGGGCGGTTCAATCGCCTTCTCGTCGACTCTGCGGGCCGCATGGTGGCGTATCTCTTCTGCGCCTGGCAGTACCTCGATCTGCACGTGCTCAAGGTGGCGACTCTGCCCGAGTTCCGGCGCACCGGGCTGGCAAGGCGGCTGATGGCGCTGGCGGAAGACCATGCCGTGGAGATGGGTGGCGAGTCGCTGACCCTGGAGGTCCGGGAGAGCAACAAGGTGGCGATTGCCATGTACGAGATGCTCGATTACGACCGAACCGGAATAGGCGCAGGGTATTACCAGAACGGGGAAAACGCGGTGGTGATGAGGAAGAGAATGAGGAATTAGGAACCGACAAGAATTAGGAATTAGGAATTAGGAATTAGGAATTAGGAATGCATCGCACCCACTCTCTCTGAACAGGTTTTGACGATGGGGAGCGGGCCCTAAAGGACCAGCCACCACCATAACCTAAGAAACCGAGGGCTCTCCGGCAACTGGGAATCTCACCACCTTTGGTGGGCGGCATACCAAATTCCCGGTTCGCTCAATCGCGGGCAACCCACTCCAATCATCCCGATCGCCACCTCGCGTCGACATTCCTAATTCCTAATTCCTAATTCCTAATTCAATGCCCTGTCATCTCCTCCGGCCGCACGAGCTCGTCGAAACGCTCGGCGGTCAGCAGGCCTAGCTCGATCGCTGCCTCCTTGAGGGTGAGGCCCTCTTTGTGGGCCTTCTTGGCGACCCTGGCGGCGTTGTCGTAGCCGATTTCCGGGTTGAGGGCTGTGACCAGCATCAGGCTGCGGTCGAGGAGCTCTTTGATTCGATCGCGATTCGGCTCGATGCCCGCCACGCAGTTGTCGGCGAAGCTCCGGCAGGCGTCACCCAGCAGGCGAATCGACTGCAGGAGGTTGTAAATCATCATCGGCTTGAAGACGTTGAGCTCGAGCTGGCCGTTCGAGCCGCCGACGGTGATGGTGACATCGTTGCCGATGACCTGGGCGGCGACCATGGTCAACGCTTCGACCTGGGTCGGGTTGACCTTGCCGGGCATGATTGACGAACCGGGTTCGTTTGCCGGCAGGATGATTTCGCCGAGGCCGGTTCGAGGCCCGGAACCGAGGAGGCGAATGTCATTGCCGATCTTCATCAGCGACACTGCGGTGGTCTTGAGTGCACCGCTGGTCTGAACCACCGCGTCGTGGGCGGCCAACGCCTCGAAGAAGTTCGGCGCGGTCACGAAGGGGAGACCGGTGATCTCCGCGATGGTTGCAGCGGTGCGCGTCGCGAATTCCGGGTGGGTGTTGAGGCCGGTCCCGACGGCGGTGCCGCCGATGGCGAGCTCGTACAGATCCGGCAGCGTTGACTCGACCCGTTCGATGTCCTTGCCAATCTGGTGTGCGTAGGCCGAGAACTCTTGACCGAGAGTCAGCGGCACCGCATCCATCAAATGAGTGCGGCCGATCTTGACGATATCCGCAAATTCGTCGGCCTTGGCAGCCAGAACGTCTCGGAGGTTGCGCATTGACGGCAGGAGCGCGTGGACGATGCGTTCAGCGGCGGCGATATGCATCGCGGTGGGAAAAGTGTCGTTGGAGGACTGTCCCCGATTGACGTGGTCGTTGGGGTGGACGGGGTCCTTCGAACCGATCTCTCCGCCCGCGAGTTCAATGGCGCGGTTGGCGATCACCTCGTTGGCGTTCATGTTCGTCTGGGTGCCGCTCCCGGTCTGCCACACGACGAGAGGGAAGTGCTCATCGAGGCGCCCATCGATGACCTCCTGTGCGGCCTGCGTGATGAGCTTGCTGGTGGAGTCGGGGAGCACGCCGAGATCAGCGTTTGCGCGGGCCGCGGCGAGCTTGAGGATGCCGAGGGCACGTATGATCTCGCTCGGCATGCGCTCGTCACCGATTCGAAAATTGGCCAGCGAACGGGCGGTTTGGGCTCCCCAGTAACGATCGGTGGGGACCTCGATCTGACCCATGGTGTCGTGCTCGATTCGTGTTTTCACGATGAATCCTCCTAGCCCGGTCTTCTCACCGGGTGTCTACTGCGGGCGGCGAATGGCAGCCATCTGTCGTGCTTTTCGCGAATCGTGCTCCTCACCGTAGTGCGACTACGCCTGCGTCGCCCAATCCGCGAAAAACCCAACATCTGACTACCATTCACCATCCTCGCTACGAAACCCGGTGAGAAAACCGGGCGAGACAGAACTCTCTCAGAGAGAACCCTGCGGCGGGGAATGTTGTTCCATTTCGGAACAAAATTTGAATAAATGCTCGATAAAGTTGTAAGATGCCCTCATGGCCTTACTAGGAGAAATGCTCGTTGAGCGCGGGGCTATCTCGGTTGAGCAGCTGCACACCGGGCTTGCAGCGAGCCGCAGCGGGAGTGACCGTCTGGGAACCTGCCTGGTCGACCAAGGGTTTATTGACGAGAGTTCGCTGCTCGAGGTGCTTGCCGATCAGCACGGCGTTCCCTTTGTATCGCAACCTATGCTTCTCCAATTTCTGGACGCTCTGAATGGCGGGGTTCTGCCAAAGTCCATGTTGCAGGGGCTCCGGGTCGTGCCGTTTCGTGTGGAAAAAGACCGGATCCAGGTAGCGATGAGCAATCCCGGTGATGCCAGAGTCATCGATCGAATTTCGAACTTCACCCAGCGTCAGGTCGAGCCGTTTGTCGCCTCGGACAGGACCATCGAGATGGCGATTGATCGGGCGCAGAGCTATGAGATGCCTGAGCCCGCCGAAGAGGATCTTTTGACCGAGGTTGTTGCCGACGAGGAGGCAACCGACAGCTGGGAAAATCTGTGGACGCCGCGGCTGGACCCGAATCTCCTGTTTCAGACACGAGTTAGCGCCACGGCTGCGGGGGTTGTGCTGGTGGCGAGCTATCCGAGCCTGGTGCCGGTCGGCTCGGCCGAGGGCAAGGTGCGGGGGATGCAAACCGATGCCAGGGAGTTGGCCCGGCTGTTGGGGAACGCGCTGACCGCTGGCGAGATCGGTGAGACCCTCATGCACTATGCGGCTCAGCGGTTTGATCGCGTTTGCCTCTTCTCCGTCCACCACGGAAAGATCTCGGGCTGGATGAGTCGTGGATTGCCGTTGGACTCAGAGGATATCCGGTCGTTCTCGGTCTTTGAAGACGCGCCGTCGATCTTCTGGGAGTTGGAGGACCGCGACCGCTTTGTGGGCCCGATCCCCGGGAGTCCGGTCAACGATGAAATCGTCAAGTTGCTGGGCGTGCCCGAACCATCGGAAGTACTCGTGATCCCGGTGCCGATGGCAGGGCTCCCGAAGGGCTATCTCCTCGCGGACAACCCGGCTGGGGGGGCGGTTTCGCAATCTGTTCAGACGGAGTTGGAGGCCGCAGGGAGGGCCGCCGGCGAGGCGCTGGCGGTGGTGTTGCGCGGTCGAACCTGACTTGGGATTGGGCACACAATCGAGCGCCGAACTGTCACGGCCTAGCCCGTTCTCGTCCAGAAACGGCGCTTTTTTGCAATCTCGGCGTCAGGCTTCGGATTTCCTTGTGCGGCGTACACGAGTACGCCTCCGCGCAAATCCTTGCCTTCCTTGACCTTGCAGAAAAATCGCTCGTTTCTGAATCGAGAACTGCGCAGTTCCCACCAGAGTTTCTTGAGCGGGTTAAAATGAGGAGATGAAACGGCTCGGAGAGATCCTGCTCGAGCGTGGTGCGATCGCCATTGCGGAGTTGCACACCGGGCTCGAGGCGTGCCACCACAACGGTGGACGCCTGGGAACCCAGCTGCTCAAGTTTGGGTTTGTGGACGAGCATGCGCTGCTCGAGGCCCTCGAAGAACAGTTGGAAGTGCCGTCCGTCTCCGCGGCGATCCTGCGGAGGGCGCCGGAAGAGTTGCAGCGCATGGTGCCGCTGCAAGTCGCTCGTAGGCTCCAGGCGATGGTCTTTGAACGCAAGAATGGACATTACGGCGTGGCGATGACGACTCCGAGAAGTCCGGCAACCCTGGAGGAGATCGTTAGTTACGTCGGGATGGACATCAAGCCCCATGTGTCGACCGAGGTCGGCATTCTCGCCGCGCTGGCAGAGGTTCGGGAGGAGCCGGAGGTGTCGCGCCCCCGGTCGAACGGCCCCGGTTTCGTCGATGAGACGGACGCATGGCAGTTCATGTGGACCCCTCCAGCGCTGCGATCGACAGATCTCCTACGTCCACAAACGCATCCTTCGGTAGACGATGTCCCGTTGGCAGCCACCTTTCCGGAGCTCTCACCGATCCCCGGCCGCGGAGGCAGTGCGACGCCTGAATATCTGGACGATGAAACATTCGGTGCCCTTCTGCGCGAGGCGAAGCATCGCGACGAGGTGGGTGATCTGCTGTTGCGACGGGCCGCCGCCGTCCTCAGCCGCTGCTGTCTCCTGGCCGTGCATTCCGGGCGGATCGTGGGGTGGTTGGCACGGGGTACGGGCGTGGTGGTGGATGATGTCCAGTCCTTCATAGCGCCTCTTGATGTGCCGTCCGTGCTGTCCAAGGTCGGCGCCTCAGAGAGTTTTCTCGGCCCGGTCCCCCCTGGCCCCGTCAACGATGAGATGATGCAAATGCTCGGTGACCCGGCACCGTCCGAGGTCGCCATCTTTCCGGTTTCCGTCAAGAGACGGGTGGTCGCCTTCCTGGTTGGCGACATCCCAGGGTCCGAAATGTCGCCGGATGAGCGCGAACAGCTCATGGCGGTGGCCCGGAAGGCGGGGATCGCCTTCGAGATCCTGATCATGAAGAAGAAAATCTCGGCCTGACGGCCCGTCCGATCCAGTTCTCAAAACACTCCGTAGGGGAGGGTTTTATACCCTCCCAACCAGACTGTGGATAGTGGTAAGAGATTGGTCCTCAGACCCGTTCGGCCTCGGATCGGTTCCTGCCGCCGTTTTTCGCCCGATAGAGAGCGCGGTCCGCGGTCTTGAGGATGACCGAAAAACCGACGTCTTCGATGTCGTTGACAACCGCAGCACCCAGGCTGATCGTCACATTCAACTCGCCGGTGTCGATGACCACAGGCTCCGACTCGCAGGTTCGGCGCGCTCTTTCCATGACTTCGATAGCCGTCTGCTCGTCTGCAGGGTAGAGAATGATCAGGAATTCCTCGCCTCCGATTCGCCCGAGGATGTCGGCCGTGCGGAGGGTGGATGCGATGCGGCGAGTCACCTCGGTGAGCGCCTCGTCTCCCGCCAGGTGCCCGATACGGTCGTTGATGAGCTTGAAGTTGTCGATGTCAATCATCACCGCGGCGAGCGGTTTCCCCTCCCGTTGCGCTCGGGCCATATCCCTTTTCAGCAGTTCGAAGATCGAACGACGATTCCAAAGCCCGGTGAGGCTGTCCCGAGTCGCCTCGGTCTCGAGGGCGTCTCTGGCCTCCCGGAGTTCGGCGGTGGTGTCGAGCAGCTCCTGGTAGATCCGGCCCTTTTCGAGGGCCACGGCCAACTGACCCGCGATCTGCAGAAAGATCTGCTGGTGAGCCTCTGAGTAGGTGTTCGCCTTGATGCTCGAGAAAAAGAGGAATCCGACCGGCTGTCCCTTCGCCACCAGGGGGCACGTGAGGCTTGACCGCATGCCCTCCTTGACGATGCGTCGGGTCGAATCCGAGTCGGGATGTTTCTCGAGGTAGTCCTCGAGGTCGTTGAGGATGCGCGGGCGACCAGTGCTGATGATGTCTTCGAGGCTGCTTCCGGCGAGGATCGCACTGTAGCCCACCGGTAGATTGACTTCCATCGCCTCCGAGTGAGCCCAGAAGGCGCGGACGACGGTATTGTCCTCCTCGAGCAGCGCGAGCCCGATCCGATCGTAGGGAATCAGGGAGAAGAAGCTCTCATAGACGTGGTCCAGAATCTCGTTGATCAGCAGTCCCTCGTTGACCCGCCGCGTGATCTCCGCCAGCATCGTCGTCTGCTCTGACTGTGCCTTCAGCGTCTGGGCGAGAGCCTGCAGAGCCTCCCCGAGCTCGGAGACCTCGTCGGGTGCTCCGATCGGGATACTGACGTCGAACTGTCCGCGGCGAAGCGCCTCCGCGACCTGTCGATACAAGGCAATCCTAGCCCGCCTAACGTCGTTCACTCTTCCTCCGGCTGGTGGCCTCCCGAGCTTGGGGTGGCTCACGGATCTTAGCGTAACCGGCCGCGCCGCAGTTCCTCCGGCGGGCGTATAATCCGTGAGTTGGAGGTGCACATGGGTGACGCCGGAAGCTACACGGAGACATTCGTCGAGTTGATACGGAGGGCTTCGACCGAGCTGCCCGAAGATGTCGTGGCCGCGATCGAAGAGGGGCGCGAAGCCGAGAACGAGGGACTGGCCTCGATCGCGCTCGGGACCATCCTCAACAACATCGAGCTTGCGCGTTCGGACTCGGCGCCGATCTGCCAGGACACCGGCACTCCCGTGGTCTGGATCCACTACCCGTCGGGAGTGAGCACCCGAGGGTTGAGGGCCGACTTCGAATCAGCGGTGCGTGAGGCGACCGCCCGCAGGTACCTTCGCCCGAACGCGGTCGACACACTCACCGGATCCAACACCGGCGACGGGTCGGGCAGGGGCATCCCGTTCCTTCATTTCGAGGAGTGGGATGAGCCGAGGATCGAGGTGCGGATGATCCTCAAAGGCGGCGGCTCGGAAAATGTCGGTTCCCAGTACAAGCTGCCCGACGGCAAGCTTGGCGCGGGACGTGACCTCGAGGGGGTCCGCCGCGCAGTGCTTGATGCGGTGGTTGCAGCTCAGGGCATGGGCTGCGCGCCCGGCGTGCTCGGGGTGTGCATCGGCGGCGACAGGGTCTCGGCCTTCGAGGAGTCGAAGCGCCAGCTCCTGCGGCCACTCAAGGACACCAGCCCGGTGCCGGAGCTGGCCGAGCTCGAGGAGCGTTTGCTGCGTGAAGGCAACGAGCTCGGGATCGGGCCGATGGGATTCGGCGGCAAGACGACGCTGCTGGCGGTCAAGATCGGGTTTCTCGACCGGCTGCCGGCCTGCTACTTTGTGACCATCTCGTACATGTGCTGGGCCGATCGCAAGGCCGCGGTGAGCATCGCGGAAGGGGGAGACGTGACATGGCTGAGTTGAAGCTTCCGGTCAGCGAGGAGACGATTCGGGGCCTCGAGGTCGGGGACTTCGTCGAGCTCAGCGGGCGTATGATCACCGGCCGCGACGCGGCCCACACGTGGCTGATGCAGGAATTTCGCGAAGAGGTGGCGCCGTTCATGAAGGACTCGGTCATTTACCACTGCGGCCCGGTTGTGGCGGAAAACGACGACGGCACCTACGATTTCGTCGCCGCCGGTCCGACAACGTCGATCCGCGAGGAACCCTACCAGGCGGATGTGATCGGCCGCTACGGGCTGCGCGGGGTGATCGGCAAGGGCGGCATGGGCGCCAAGACTCTTGCGGGGCTGGGCGAGCACGGTGCCGTCTACCTCCACGCAGTCGGTGGTGCAGCCCAGGTGTTGGCGCGGGCCATCCCCCGCGTGGAGCGGGTGTTCATGCTCGAGGAGTTCGGGGTCCCCGAGGCCATGTGGGTGATCGAGGTCGAGCGCTTCCCGGTGATGGTCACCATGGACTCGCACGGCGGCTCGCTCCACGACGAGGTCAGGGAGCATTCGCAGGCGAAGCTGAAGGAGTTGCTGAAGTGACGTGACGGTGCCAGGTGAGTCTCATGCAAAACTCCTGTCATCCCGAGCCTTCCAGAGCCCTTCGGGCCGACAACACAAGAAATGACAACGGGTGGCCGGCCCGTGATCGCTATCGGAATCGCAATCGCTATCGATGCGCCCCGTGCCAATCCGGCCATTCGATAGCGATACCGATAGCGATACCGATAGCGAGCTGGCGGGTTTGGTCCTCCTCAGACCGCCAGCCCCACCGATGTCACTGGAAGCGCGGGGGTTCGACGACCGAGTCGAGGGATCCCCCGAAGCTTGGAGCGACGCAACAGACAGCAGCGTCGTACATACCCTTTGGGGATCCTTCGACTGCGCGACCCTTCGGGTCACTCCGCTCAGGATGACAGATTTCGGGTTTTTGCATGAGGCTCACCTGGCACCGAGCCGGCGCGGCTTCAGCCTCGTCGAGGCTGTCGCGGCGCTCGCCGTCTTCGGATTTGCGGTCATCGTGGCTTCCACCTTCCTCGACGTCCAGATGAGTTCCGCGCGAAGGCTCGAGGCGCGGGCCGATCTGGTGCGCGCTGCCGAAGTCCTGCTCGAGAGCGTTCGCGGCGGAGCGATGCCGCTGACATCGGGAAATGTTGACCTCTCGGACGAGTTCCAACCCATGTCGTCGATCCGAGTTCAGACGACGCTCCGGGTGACTCCGCGCTCACTGCCCGATCTCTATGAGGTGCGGGTCGAAGCGCGGGCGATGGTGCGTTCCGAGGACATGGTCGTGTCGATCACCACCCAGGTCTGGCGGCCATGAGCCCGTGAGAGAACACCGCGGTACCTCGCTGGTCGAACTCCTTGTGGTGTTGGCTCTCCTCAGCATCATGGTCCTGGTGGCGGCGGATTTGGTGGTCCACTCGGTGAGGTTGTTGGGCGCGACCGGCCGTTCGGTGCGCAACCCCATCCTGGTTCACGTTACGAGCCGATTGCGCAACGATGTCCAGGAGGCCGCCGCCGTCACTAATCCGGATACGATGTGGTCTGAGGATCCGCTCGTGCTTGCGACCCGAGCGGGAGGCCTGGTGCACATCGCGGTCGAGGATGGCAACCTCGTGCGCCGCAACATGGCGCCGGGAAGCGGCGCCGTCGAAGAGAGGGTGTTGCTGCGTGGCGTCACCTCGTGGTGGTGGCGGTCGCCGGTGCCGGGAGTGGTCGACCTCAACATCGGCTATCTGATCAACCCTTCGCCCGAGCGGTCTGTCTCCCGCGATCCGGGCTACGGCCTCGAGAGACGGAAGGAGAATTTCCGTTTTGCCATTCGAGGCAGTGGGGGAGGGACGCATTGGTAGGGTCGACGACCACCTCCGAGCGGGGCACGGCGCTGATCTTTGCGCTGGCCGCGCTGACCCTGATCGCGATCACGATCGGAGTTGTCACCGCCGAGCTCCAGTCGCGCGGCGTCGGGGTGGTTCTCGAGGAACGGGCGGTGCGGGTGACCGCCCTGTCCGACGCCGCGATGGCGGAGACCCTGGCCGAGCTCGCCGCGGGCGGCGTCGCGTTTCCCGGGGTGGCCGAGAGACCTTTTGAGGGTGGTGAGATCTCGAGCTCGGTCCGGCCGCTGGGCACCTGGGAGGCGGAGGTGATCGCCGTCGGCCGTCGCGGCGACTGGCAGGCGGTGGTGACCGCTCGCGTGTGGGTCAAGGACGGCGCCCGCGTCCTATGGTGGCAGCGTATCCAGGGACCCTTCGCCCCGCCGCAACAGGAACCCTGACCGTCTCCCTGCCCGCCCACCTGTTGAACCACAGAGGCACAGAGACACAGAGAGAAACACAGAGAACATCGCAAACACGAAGGCACGAAGACACGAAGGCCGCGCACCATCGCAATTTGCCCGCAGATCACGCAGATAACGCAGATAGCGCAAGGAAAATCCCACAGAGACGGATAAGCGGTACCGGAGATTGACGGCGGAACAGTCGGCGATCTGACGATCACCGACCGCCGGTAGGAAGCCCGTCAGCTCCAAACGCGAGCGTTCGTCGCAGCCGGTCTTCCCACCGGCCGACGCGCCGGAGGCGCGCCGGTTCCGCCTGCCCTATCTCATTATTGGAAGGGGTAGTGCCCTCCATTAATCAACGAGGATTAGGAGTGGAGAGGCATGCGCTCTTCGAGAGCGCAGGCCGCTGGGCCGTGACATCGCGCCGGACGCTTGCGTCCGAAGCGATTGTCCGGTCCAGTGGTCCCCGGCCATCGTTCGACGACGGCTGGGACCTCGCCACGTGCTCGGGTCTCGAGAAAGGCCATCTGCGTGATCTGCGGTTTCTCCGTGGGCGGGTGATTGGCGTTGTGATGCCTTCGTGTCTTTGTGTCTTCGTGTTTGCGATGTCGGTGCGCGGCTCTGTGTCTTCTCTGTGCCTCTGTGTCTCTGTGGTTCAGCCCGGGTGGGATGGGTGGAAGATTCGAAATTCGAAATTCGAAATCCGAAATCCGAAATCACACCTGCTTGGCGGAAACCTTCAATTTTCGCTGCATCATCTGATTCCTCAGATCCCTGCTCTCCCCGACAGATGACACCCGGATCGCCGCCTGCTCGCCGACCGGGCAGCGGTTCTCACATAGTCCGCAGCCTGTGCAGATCTCGGGTTCGACGTTGGGGCGCTGGAGGGTGACGGGTTTACCGTCGCGGCGGATGATCTCGACCGTTTCGAGCCATACCGCCTTGGGCGAGGTTGGGCACATCTCCTCGCAGACGATGCACGGGGTCTCCATCCCCCACGGCAGGCAGCGGCCGCGGTCGATGAAGGCGGTGCCGATTCTGACCTCGGCCGGACCGCCGATGGCCTGCTTGGTGTCCGGATCGAGGATGGCGAGTGCATCGGTGGGGCAGACCTCACCGCATCGAATACACGAGGGCTCGCACCACCCTCGGCGCATGTCGAGGATCGGGGTGAAGAGACCCTCGATTCCTGTCTTGCCGAAGTCCGAGAGAATCACGCCGGTCGGGCACGAGGCCGAGCAGGCTCCGCAGGTGATGCAGCGCGAAAGAAACGCCTCCTCGTCGAGGGCGCCGGGGGGCCGGATGGCGTCGTGAGTTCGTGAGTAGATGCCGCCGCCGGTAGCGCGGAGCACTGGCGAGAAGACCGCCGAGCTTGCCACAGCCAACAGAAAGCGGCGCCGGCCGACATCGAGGGATGGGGTCGGGAGGAGATTGCCGGCTCCGGCGATGCCATAGTGAAGACTCTCCTCGGCGCAGGGGCCGATACAGTTGAGGCAGACGTGGCACTCGCTCACCCGGTGCTTGTCGAGAGGCTCGTCGGCGCCTTGGCAGGCGAAGACGCACAGCGTGCAGCTGGTGCAGGAACCACCCGGGTCGCGGCGGATGCGAAGCGGGGCAAGCCGGGCGAAGACGCCGAGGAGCGCCCCCAACGGGCACAGGGCGCGGCAGAAGAACCGGGGGATCATCGCCGACAGCAGGAGAATGGCTGCGAGAAGGCCGAAGGATATCCACCCTCCGGGCGAGGCGCCGCCGTGCCACAGCGGCCTGATTCCTGCGGCGAAGGCGCGGTGGAGCAGCGGTATCGGATCGAGCCAACCGAGGTGGTTGGCGCCGAGCGCCGCCCATACCAACAGTACTGTCAGCACGATGTACTTGATGGCGAACCAACGCCGGTAGCGGTTGATCTTGGGGAGCTTGCGCCGCTCAGGCCCGGCGACCCACGACACCAACTGCTGCAGGGTGCCGAGAGGGCAGATCCAACCACAGAAGAAGCGCCCCAGCACCGTGGTCAGCGCGAGCACCACGAGTCCGATCCACGTCCAGCGGGCAATACTCCAATCCGAAAGCGCCGTGCCGATCGCGGTCAGTGGGTCGAGGGCGAGGAGGATCGATGCCGCGGCGCCGGGCACTCTAGGTTCGGCAAGACCCCAGAAGAGGGGCACGAAGGCGAGCAGGAAGCCCGCCTGCACCAGAATCCGAAAGTGGCGAGCGCGAGGGCGGAGGCGTGTCATGAGGGTGAGTGAGCTTTCGAAAAAATTTCGGATTTCGGATTTCGGATTTCGGATTTATCGGCGCGGTGGAGAGTCACCGGCGGGCCTGAAGTGTATTGCCCGCGTTCGGGCGCGCTCACCGATTGAGGAGGAGAATTCTGATCCCGTATTTCCTCCGCCCAATCGCGGGCAGAAGGTCCAAGCCACTTGGCGGTTCCCCGCGCTGGCAAATCCGAAATCCGAAATCCGAAATCCGAAATTTCGATGGGGTGGGTGGGATGCATTCCTAATTCCTAATTCCTAATTCTCGCCTCAGGTTTCCACTCTCACCGATTCCCAATCCGCGGTGCCGAGTCCGAGCCTGGCAGCAATGGCGATGTGGGGCAGATCGTCCGGGGCGAGATCGAGCAGGCTAGCGCCCCAGGCGTCGGCCGCCACCGGGTCGGTAGCCACCGCGACGCAGTCGGTGGGGCGGACGAGGGCGAGCGAGCCGCCTGTCGGGCCGCCACCGGTGAGGATCCGGGTCGCGTCGATCACCGTGAGGGTGGGCCGGAACGCGACGCCGAGCTCGGCGCAGACCTGGGCGATCCGTTGGTGGAGGTTGGGCCGCCGGCCGACGACCGCGCCGAACCAATTCTTCATGCCGAGAGTGGCGCGGGACAGGGAGTGGTGCTTGACGATTGGTACGTTGATGACGCGGTCGGCCTCGGCGATCGGCCGCAGGACCTTCCACGGTCCGAGGATGCTGCCACCGAGGTTGAGGCGAACGGTGCCGGTGCTGCGCTGGTGCTCGATCGAGGCGCCGGCGTCTCGGGCGGCGGCCTCGATCCCCGATCGAGTGAAGGCGCGGCGGGGGTCGTGGCACGAGTTGTCGACGACGGTCACCGATGCGGCGCCGGCTCCGAGGCACAGACGCGCGAGCTCGCCGATCAGCTCGGGGTCGGTGTTGGCGGCCTGCTCAGCCTTGCGGTCCCAGGCACAGTTGGGTTTGATCGCCACCCGCTCGCCGGGTTTCACAAACGCCTCGATACCACCGAGCGCTGCCAGCGCCTGATGCAGGTTGGTTGTTGGCCCTCTGCCGCACGCGGTTACGATTTGGCCTTCGGCCTCGGGGTCGATGCGCCAGTCTCGGGGTCTCGGCAGCGCTTCGGCCGATGGGGGTTGGTGGCGTCCGGGTCGACCGGAAACGCCGAGCCCAAGACCGGCGAGCGCAACGCCTGCAATGACAGGCGGGACCCACTGGCGGAGCACCTCGCGGCGTCCGATTGCTCGATACTCATCGATGACGGGCAGGTTCTTTTCGCTCATAGATCCTTCGGATCCCCAGTGTACCTCCTCCCGTACCCGAGCCCGAGCCCGTGCCCGAGCCCGCCCGCCCACCGGTTGAACCACAGAGGCACAGAGACACAGAGAAGAAACACAGACATCGCAAACACGAAGACACAAAGACACGAAGGCATCACAACGCCAATCACCCGACCACGGAGAAACCGCAGATCACGCAGATAGACGCAGATGATCTCACTGAGGTGATGC
>JAOZUP010000029.1 GCA_029938595.1 Thermoanaerobaculales bacterium
GCCCCTAACCTCCTCACCTCCTCACCTCCTCACCTCCTCACCTCCTAACTTCCTCACCTCCTCACCTCCTAACTTCCTCACCTCCTAACCCTGGAGCTTTTCGCGTTACACTCTGCAACGACTTCGAAGGAGGGACACGCGATGAATTTCTCAGGCAAGACCGTCCTCGTCACCGGCGGCTCGCGCGGCATTGGTCGTGCAGTGGCCATTGGCTTCGCCGCCCGCGGCGCCCGCGTGGCCGTCAACTATCTGTCCAACTCCGACGCCGCCGACGAGACGATCGCGGCTATGGATGGCGGTCCGCATCTCGCCGTACAGGGCGACGTCTCCGATCCCTCGGCGGTTCAACGTCTCTTCGACGACGTGATCGGCGCTTTCGGCGGGATCGACATCGTCGTCAACAACGCGGGCATCTACCGCTACCACCGCCTCGAAGACGTGGATTACGATCAGTGGCAGTCGGCGTGGCGCGAGGTCCTCGACACCAACCTCGTCGGTCCGGCCAACGTCTGCTATTGCGCGGCGCGGCACATGATCGAGCGCGGCGGCGGCCGCATCGTCAACGTCTCGTCACGCGGCGCCTTCCGCGGCGAGCCGGAAGGGCCGGCCTACGGCGCCAGCAAGGCGGGGCTCAATGCCATGAGCCAATCCCTCGCTCAGCGCCTCGCGCCCCACAATATCTTTGTCGGCGTGGTCGCCCCCGGCTTCACGGACACCGACCTCGCGGCCAGGATCCTCGATACCCCGAAGGGGGACGAGATCCGGGCCCAGAGCCCTCTCGGCCGGGTCGGCACGCCCGAGGAGGTCGCCTACGCCGTCCTCTTCCTGGCCTCCGACGGCGCCGAGTTCTCGACCGGAACGATCATCGATGTCAACGGAGCGTCGTATCTGAGGAGCTGATACCAGATACCAGATACCAGATACCGGATGCCGGATGCCGGATACCGGATGCCGGATGCCGGATGCCGGATGCCGGATGCCGGATGCCGGATGCGACGAAATCGAAAACTCACCCGGTTCAATGTCAAGGGGTAAGTGGGTCGATCTGGTATCTGGTATCCGGTATCTGGCATCCGGTTGGGTGGCCGGCATTCCTAATTCCTAATTCCTAATTCCTAATTCACTTCCTCACCGTGAACCACATCGTTGCCGCCAGGAAGAGCGCAAACACCGCGCCGCCGTAGAAGACTCCATCGATCCCGGTCACCCGGTGGACCAACGCCATCACCGGCGGCCCGAGGGTCTGACCGAGGCGGAGCACGGTACCGTTCAAAGACATCACCGCGCCACGCCGGTCGTCGGGCGCGACCGCTGACAGCAGCACCTGCACCACCGGAATCGTGGTCGCAAAGGCAAAACCGAGCAGCACGGCGGGCACGGCGAGAGCCCACACCATCGGCGCCAGGGGGATCAGCGCAAGACCGGCCGCAAAGACCACGAACCCGAGGCGCATCAGCCGCCGCAGACCCAACCACCCGGCGAGGCGCCCGAGGTTGACCGAGGTCGTTGCGGTGGAGATCGAGAGGCCGGCCATCAGCAGGCCGATACCGAGCGGCGAGGAACCAAACCGACCCGCCATCAGGAACGGAAGGAAGGTGATGTAGGCGCCGTAGAGCAGGATGAAGATCGCGGTGCTGGCGAAGAAGAGCGCCAGCACTTCGCGGCGGCGGACGATCTCCCACAGCCCGGCGAAGTAATCGCCCAGGTCCGTCTTGTTCCCCTGCGGGGCCGCGTGCAGCCGGCGCACCGCGAGGATCGCCACCGGGATGGCGAGCAGCGCCAGGGCGAAGGGCGCCGACCAGGCAAACATAGCGAGAGCGCCGCCCACCGCCGGGTAGGCGGCCGTGCCAATCGACAGCACGCTGGCGTTGAAGCCCATGGCCGCGGTGCGCTGGCGGCCGGTGAAGAGGTCGCCGATCAACGTGACGTTGATCGAACCTATCGGCGAGGCGCCAATTCCCTGCACAACCCGCAGCGCGATCAGCACCGGCAGGCTGGTGGCGAAGACGCACGCGGCGCCGGCAACCGCGAAGAGGATGAGCCCGGGGATCATGATCCGGAGACGCCCGTAGCGGTCGGCGAGGATGCCGGCGAAGGTCGTCAGGATCACCCCGGGAAAGGTAAAGGCGGTTACCAGCAGCCCCACCTGACCCGCACTCACTCCCAGCGTCTCCGCGATCCGCGGCAGCGCCGGCGCGATCGATGCTACACCGAGCACCGCCATCAGGGTGACTCCGAAGATGGCCTGCAACTCGGGGCTGCGGAACGATGCCACGCGGTCGGCGGCGTTGGGGGAGGCTTCGGTGTTCACTTCACCCGGAGGATAGCGTGCCCCCGCGTACGCGTTTGGGTCCGATGCGCCCATCGCTATCGCAATCGCTATCGGTATCGGTATCGAAACCTCAGATCAGTGGCGTCCATTTCGATAGCGATTACTCACTGATCACGAAATGCTGGAACGGTAGGCGTCCCGGCTGCAACCTGGGTGCCCCCGGTTCGTACTCCCCCTTGGAGGCTGCAATGCACCGCTCCCGACTTCTCCTGCTGGTCTTTCTGCTGCTCGTTGCCGGTCAACTGATCTTTGCCGGTGAGTCGCAGCCGATCACCATCGGTGCTCGGCGCGGGGGCGAACACTGCACCGCGATCGTCCTCGACAACTCCGGCCATACGGTCTTCGGCGGCAACTTCGACCACACCCGGACGGACGAGGGTCTGGTCTTCATCAACAAGAGGGGGGTCGTCAAGACCAGCGTGAACACCGGCACCACCGGCCGGCGCGCTCGCTGGACGACCCGATACGCCAGCATCACCTTCAACCTCGTAGGCTACCAGTATTCATGGGGCGGCATGAACGAACGTGGTCTCTCCTTGAGCACCATGTCCCTCAATGAGACCCGCCAGCCAACGGCAGACGCGCGCCCGCCCCTCGATTCGGGCGAGTGGGTGCAGTACATCCTCGACACCTGCGCCACCGTGGAGGAGGTCATCGCCACCGACTCTCTGGTGCGGATCATCACCGTCGACCACTATCTGGTGGCTGATCGCCACGGCAACGCGGTGGTGATCGAATTCCTCAACGGCCGGATGGTCGCGCACGCCGCGCCGAACGTGCCAGTCGCCGCTCTCACCAACAACGTGTACGAGGAATCGTGTGCTACCTGGGAGAGACTTCGCAGACACGGCAACTACGCGGGCCAGAACAGCTCGCCGCACCGGTTCTGCCTGGCCGCGGATCGAGTCGACGGTTTCCAACCCACCTCCGACTCGAAGGCCGTCGCCTACGCCTTCGATACGCTCGACGAGGTCAGGGGACAGCGGTTCTCCATCTCCCCGACGAACTGGAGCCTAGTCTTCGACACCAGAAACCTCCGCGCCTATTACAGAACCAACAGGAACTACGACATCAGATGGGTGGATCTGAAGGATTTTGACCTGCGCTGCGGCGCACCGGTCAAAATGATCAACATCCACGACGGGCGCCCCGGCGATGTGGCGGACGAGTTCTTCGATTTCGACTTCGACGCCAACCAGGACCATTTCGAGCGCTTCCTGGATGTCTGGGGCGTCAATCTTTCCCACCAAAGCGTCATGTGGATCCTCAACTACTTCGATAGCTACCCCTGCATCCAACACCGGCGCTCGTCACCACGTCGCGTGATGCCGGTCACCCACCACTGATCCCGTCCTCGTGTCTAATGCCGGATGCCGGATGCGACGAAATCGTATACTCGCCCGATCTGGTATCCGGTATCCGGCATCCGGTATCTGGTATCTAGCCGGACGGCCTCGAGAAGATTTCTGGCCGTTTCCGTGTTCTCCATTGTGAGGGAGTAATTTCATGACCCGACCGCGATCCGTCGCGTTCCTGCTGACCGCCAAACCGACCATCGAGGGCGCCGGCGTCCGCCTCAACCGGGTCTTCGGAAACCCCGAGGTGCCGCGGTTCGATCCCTTCCTGCTACTCGATGATTTCGGATCCAAGAACCCCGAGGACTACCTGGCCGGCTTTCCGTCGCACCCCCACCGAGGCATCGAGACCGTCACCTACATGCTGTCAGGTAAGGTCGAGCACGGTGACAGTCTCGGCAACGAGGGTGTCATCGGCGCCGGCGACGTGCAGTGGATGACCGCCGGCAGCGGCATCATCCACCAGGAGATGCCTCAGCAAGCTGAAGACCATCTGCGCGGCCTTCAGCTCTGGGTCAACCTCCCCGCGGCATCGAAGATGATGGCACCGCGTTACCGCGAGGTGGCCGCCGACTCCATCCCCGAGGTCTCGCCCCACGACGGCCTCCGAATCAAGATCATCGCAGGTGAGGTGGTTGGCGTGCACGGGCCAGTCGAGGATGTCGTCGTCGAACCCCAATACCTCGACATCACCCTCGAGCCCGGCGCCGACCTCGAGCACCCTACCCCGACCGGGCACACCGTATTTGCCTATTGCCTCAGCGGTCGCGGGAAGGTCGGGCCGAGAAGAACCCACGAGCTCGAACGCGGCCAGCTCGCCCTCTTCACCGAGGGGGCGTCGATAAGTGCTGTTGCCTGCGATGTCCCCTTTCGCTTCCTCCTCATCTCGGGTAAGCCGCTGGGAGAACCGATCGCCTGGTCCGGCCCCATCGTCATGAACACCCGCGAGGAGCTGGCCACCGCCTTCCGTGAGTATCAGGAGGGCACGTTCATCAAGTCGGACTCCTCGTGAGTATTCCTGGGCCCTTCGGGCCGACATTACATGAGATGACAACCGGTGGCCGGCCCGTGATCGTTATCGCTATCGGAATCGTAATCGCAATCGCTATCGATGGGCCCCGTACCAATCCGGCCATTCGATAGCGATACCGATAGCGATACCGATAGCGAGCCGGCGGGTTTGGTCCTCCTCAGACTGACAGCCCTACCTATGTCGTTGGGAGTCGGAACGGTTGATCCGTCCAGTTCTTTTGTGCAGCCGAGACGGCTGCACCACAAAACCGACCTCGGAGCCTTGTGGTGCAGGCGTCCCGCCTGCACATCCCGCCGGTCATTGAACAGTATTGTTTCTGACCTGTTCTTCTCACTCGGTGTCCACTGTGGACGGCGGCGCATCATCTCCCCATGGGGGCAGGATCCGGATCAGGCCCCACAGGATGAAGAACGGAGCCACCATCAGGATGATTGCCGGGAGCATTCCCTCCCGGGTGGCAAAGTCCATCTTGTAGACGGTGTAGCCGAGGAAGCTCTTGGAGAAGAGCTGGCCGCCGATCACCACGTTCCAGCGCATGGCAAAGATTCCGATCAGGGTCAGCACGCCGGCAATGGCGTAGATGTTCTTGCGTGCCATCTCGGTGAGCCGAACAACCTGGGTGAGCGCGAGGAGGCCAAGCGGCAACAGGGTGCCGAAGATGATCTGGATCAGGATCTGCGAGACGAAGAGCCTCGACTTGACCATGAAATCAAGGCTCTTGAACGACTCGTCGGCCTCGTACATGCGGTGGATGAGATCCAGCATCTCGAGCGAGAAATCGATGATGAACGCGTAGAGGAGGTAGCGGGCGATGGTGTCGAGACAGCGCATGTCGATCGGCTTGCCCCGCAGCCGGGAGACCACCATGTACACCAGCATCACCAGTGCGATCCCCGAGACGATGGCCGAGAACAGGAAGACCACCGGCATCAGCGGTGTCGACCACCACGGATTAGCCTTGACCGAACCGAAGAGGAAGCCCACGTAACCGTGGAGCAGGAAGGCCGACGGGATACCGACGATGGTGATGAATCGCCCCAGCCGCTCGTCGATCTCGAGCGAACGAGGGCTGATGTTGTCGGAGCCGAGGGCGAGCACCTGGTAGAAGCCGCGCACGAACCCCGTGCTGGATCGAGCCTTGAGGACGATGTCGCGCCGGTAGTCGAGCCAGATCTCGAGCACCAGCACCGCCATCAGATACCAAAGATAGACAAAGCCGAACATCGCCATCGCGGAGTCGGTCTTCGGCGTCAAGTACATCTGGAACGACCGCTCGGGGTGGCCGAGGTGAAGCTGCAGCGGCAACGGAGCCACCACCAGGAATGCGAGGGCGGTCAGCAGCGCCAGCCGGTAGGTGGGCTTGACCGCCTCGACGTTGAAGACCCGCTCCAGCGACGCGAGGATGAAGGCGCCGGCCACCAGCCCTGTGATGTACGGGTAGAGCACGATGAGCACGCTCCACTGAAGCTCGACCTCGTTGGGGTACATGAAGCCTTCGACCATGGCAAGAAGGGTGTCCATCTCGGCCCCCTTACCGCACCGAACCGTCGAGGTCCGCGTAGTAGACCTTGGCGCCGGTGGCCATTTGCGGTTTCAGGACCTGAACCATGTTGGTGCGCAGGAACTCATGGATCGGATCCGAGGGGTCCTTCAGATCGCCGAGCGTCCGCGCCCCGGTTGGACAGACTTCGCAGCACGCCGTCGTGAGGCCCTTCGTGATCCGGTGGTAGCACAGGCTGCACTTGTCGACCGAGTGAGTGCGGGGGTCGATAAAGCGACAGCCGTAGGGACACGCCTGCACGCAGTACCGACACCCGAGGCAGTAATCCTTGTCCACCAGCACCACCCCATCCGGGCTCTCGAAGGTAGCGCCAACCGGGCAGACCTGGACGCACGGCGAGTGGGCACAGTGGTTGCAAAGCTTGGGGACGAAGAAGTTCTTGGATCCGTCGCCCTCGCGGTATCGCTCCGGAAACCCGTCGTAGCCTCCGTTGGGCGAGTCCACCATCGGGTGCTCGATGTCGCCTTCCGGCACGTGGTAACGCTCGACCCAGGTGCGGAAGAAGAACGGTTCGAGTGGGACGTCGTTCTCCTCCTTGCACGCCCGCACACAGCCGCCGCAGCCGATGCAGAGATCGATATCGATCGCCATCGCCCACCAGTGGTCGTGGGCCGAGTACCCCGGCGCCCTCTCCGGCGACCCCGCGAGCACATAACCGACCGCCCGTGAAGCAGCCGCAGACATTACCAGGTACTTGCCGGAGGCGAGCACAAACTGCCGACGATTAACCGTCACTTCCCACCTCCTCAAAACCAGGGGCATGGGGCATGTGGCACTCGTCGCAGGCCTCACCCTCAGAGTGCTCGTCAGGAATCACGGTCGGGAACCAGGCCGGCTTGGTGACGTTCGCCTCGTGGCACGCCACGCACAGAGGGGTCGCCTCGGGCCGCTCGGGAAACACAGCCTCGGGGTTGTCGGCGTGGACGGCCAACGCGCCGTGGCACGCCTCACAGGCGATCGATCGGTGGGCGCTTTTGGCGCGCTCGGCGGCGACGTCGTCGTGGCACAACTCGCACGCCGCCCGCCCGGCGAATCGCAGTTCTACCGAACTGTTGTCGTCGAGCGCCGAGGCCCGGTAGTGCCCGAGATCGCCGAAGTCCGCCGGGATCAAGACCCCACGAAGCACCACGAACACGAGCAAACCGACACCAAAGAGACCGGCCATCCGGACCAGATGTTCCTTGTCCTTGAACAGCTCACGCACGGTCAACCTCCACCGATCGGGAGTCCTTACCGCCCGATCATAACCGCAATCAAACATCTGAGCAAATGTGAGAATCTCAGATCGGCGCTATCTATCGAGACCACGTCGCAACTGCTCCACCTCACGGGAAATCGTGGTGGCGGGCCCTAAAGGACCCGCCGACAAAGGGTGACGAGAGACCTGTAGGCGGGTCCTTTAGGGCCCGCCACCACTCAGGTTGAATATCTCCCGGCTGTTCGGCTCTCCGCCACGGATGAGATAAGGTTGAACGTGAAACTGGGGGTCACGATGAGTCAGCAGAATATTTTCGAGCTCCTCGCAGCGCCCTACCCCGCCGAGCTGTCGGAGGCAGTCAACGCCAAGCTGGCGGAGGGTTGGCAGCTCTTCGGCCATCCGTTCGCCAATGGTGGCGAGTTCTACCAGGCGGTGGTTGGCAAGGTCGAGACGGACGAAGCTACCCGCAAGGCGGCCGAGGAAGGGTAGCGCACTAACCCACTTATCTCACCGGGGACCTACTGCGGGCGGCGAATCGCCTCCCTCACCACGAAGCCCGGTAAGAAGAGCGGGCTAGATTCGCTCATCTCAGCTCCCGGCCCCAAAGAAATTTCCCCATGAACTGCCTTGACTTGCTCAAGTGAACAATATATATATTATTGTACAGAGATGGTGTCTCAATCTTAAATCGAGAGCAGCCACACAGGAAATGCCCGATCCCTCGGACGGCATCCACCCCACCGGGAATCAGCCCGAGTGTGAGCGAAGCCTCCAGTTACTGAACGGAGATGGTGATGAATATCGAAGATCTTGCCGCAAACCTACGGGGCGAATTGTTAACGCCCGACTCGGCCGACTATGACGAGACCCGGGCCGTCTTCAACGCGATGATCGACAAGAAACCGTCCATGATTGCGATGTGCGTGGACGCCACCGACGTCCAGACATGCATCAACTTTGCCAGGGATAACGACGTTCCGCTGGCCATCTGCAGCGGCGGCCACAACGCCGGCGGGCTTGGCTCGGTCGACGGCGGGCTGGTCATCAACCTTTCGAAGATGCGGGGCATCCGGGTCGATCCAAAGACCAAGACCGTCCGGGTGCAGGCCGGCTGCCGGTGGGGCGATGTCGACCACGCCGCCCACGCCTACGGCCTCGCCATCCCGAGCGGAATCATCTCCACGACCGGTGTCGGAGGTCTCACCCTCGGCGGCGGTCTCGGCCACCTGACGAGGGCCTACGGCCTCACAATCGATAACCTCCTCGAGGCCGACGTCGTCCTCGCAGACGGCTCGATGGTGGTCGCCGGACCCGACGAGAACCCCGACCTCTACTGGGCCCTGCGCGGCGGCGGCGGCAACTTCGGCGTCGTGACCTCCTTCCTCTTCCAGGGGCGTCCGGTCGACACGATTTTCGGCGGCCCAACCCTGTGGCACCTCGACCGCACCGAAGAGATCATGAAGTGGTACCGCGATTTCATCCTCCAGGCACCGGAGGAGCTGACCGGTTTCTTCCTATTTCTCACGGTACCGCCGGGACCACCCTTCCCCGAACACCTGCATCTGAAGAAGATGTGCGGCATCGTATGGTGCTACTCGGGGGATCTGGCAAAGGCAGAGGAGCTGTTCGCCCCGGTCCGCGAGCTCCAGCCCGACCTCTATGGCGTCGGGGAGATGCCGTTCCCGATGCTCAACTCCGCCTTCGACGCGGTCTACCCCGCCGGCGACCAGTGGTACTGGCGGGCGGACTTCTTCACCGAGATCTCGGACGAATCGATCGCCGAGCACGTCAAGTGGGGCGCCGCGATGCCGACCCCGCAGTCCTCGATGCACCTCTACCCGATCGACGGCGCGGCCCACCGCGTCGGTGCCGAGGACACCGCGTGGAGCTACCGCGAGGCCAACTGGGCGGGGGTCATCGTTGGCGTCGATCCGGATCCGGGGAAGAAAGACATTCTCCGCGACTGGGCTGTCGGTTACTACGACGCGGTGCATCCCCACTCCTCGGGCGGCGCCTACATCAACTTCATGATGGAGGAAGGCCAGGAGCGGGTGCAGGCCAGCTATCGCGACAACTACGACCGGCTGGCCGAAATCAAGGCCAAGTACGACCCGAACAACCTCTTCAAGGTCAACCAGAACATCAAACCGAAGGGGTGAATTGGCAGGGTGCCGGCACCGCCCGGGAAGGCAAGAGAATGATCGGTCAGACGGTTGCGCACTACAAGATCCTGGACAAGCTCGGCGAGGGCGGCATGGGTGAGGTGTGGCGGGCCGAGGACACGAAGCTCGGCCGCGAGGTGGCCATCAAGGTGCTCCCCGACGGCTTCACCGCCGACGCCGAGCGGCTGGCCCGCTTCGAGCGCGAGGCACGTGTGCTGGCCGCATTCGAACACCCCCGGATCGCCTCGATCTACGGCCTCGAGGACGTCGACGATCGCAAGTTCCTGGTCATGCAGCTGGCCGAGGGCGAGACCCTGGCCGAGCGGATCGACGCCGGCCCGACCGCGGTCGATCAGGCCGTCAAGATCGCCCTGCAGATCGCCGAAGCGTTGGAGGCCGCGCACGAGAAGGGCATCGTCCACCGCGACCTCAAGCCGGCCAACATCAAGCTCACCGCCGACGGTCAGGTCACGGTCCTCGACTTCGGGCTGGCCAAGGCTCTGGAAACCGCCGGCACCGCATCGGGATCGGGCCCGCAGAGCCTCTCCCTGTCGCCAACCTTGACCGCCGATATGACGGCGGTGGGCGTCCTCCTCGGGACCGCCGCCTATATGAGTCCCGAGCAGGCGCGCGGCGAAAACGTAGACCGAAGAGCCGACATCTGGGCCTTCGGCGTGGTCTTGATGGAGATGCTCACCGGGAATCGGGTCTACAAAGGAAAGACCCTGTCGGACACCCTGGCCGGCGTGCTCGCCCGCGAACCGGAGTGGAACGACCTCCCGACCGACACCCCGGCGCCGGTCCGCCGATTGCTGGAGCGTTGCCTCGAAAAGGAGGCCGACCAACGGCTGCAGGCGATTGGCGAGGCACGGATCGCGATCGAGCGCTTCCTCGAGGACCCGACAGCGGACGATGTCGCCGAAGTGATCGCCGGGGCGTCGCCTGCCAAACGGTTCCTCCCCTGGGCCATTGCCGGAGTCACGGCGGTTGCTCTCATCGCATCGCTTGCCGTCTTTGCTTCGCGGGGAGACGCCACCAACCAGTCGATGCGCCTCGAGGTCGCGCTGACCGATGACAACCTCTTCGTGCCCCTCGGCGCCACTGCGGTCCTGTCGCCGGACGGCACCCAGATCGTCTATGTCACGGACACCGATTCGGGACAGACCCTTTCCGTGCGTTCACTCGACCAGCTCGAGGGCACGCCGCTATTAAGTGGCAACGGGCCCACCCGGCCCTACCACCCCTTCTTCTCCCCGGACGGCCAGTGGATCGGCTTCGCGACCACCGACCAACTCAAGAAGGTTCCGATCACCGGTGGCACGCCGATCTCGCTGTGCAAGCTCAACCGCAGCCGCGGCGCGAGCTGGGGCCCCGACAACACCATCGTCCTCGCGCCGGAGAACGGGAGCGGTCTCTTCACGGTCTCGGCGGCCGGCGGCGAGCTCCAGCCCTTGACGACCCTCGACAGCGAGAAGGGAGAGGTCTCCCACCGCTGGCCGCAGGTGGTGCCCGGCGGTGCGGTGATCTTCACGTCCATGCCGCAGGGGTCCGGCAGCTCCGACGCGGGCGTCATCGAGGCGGTGTCGCTCGAAACCGGCGAGCGCACGGTGCTGCACCGGGGCGGCAGCTACGGCCGCTGGGTGCCCTCCGGCCACCTGGTCTACGTGCGCGAGAACACCCTCTTCGCAATGCCCTTCGACATCAAGCAAATGAAAGCGACAGGCTCGCCGGCGCCGATTGTCCAGGGGGTCACCGCCAGCAGCGGTAATGGCGGCGCCCAGATCAGCTTCTCCGATACCGGCTCTCTGGCCTACATCAGCGGCGAGATCGGCGTACCCGAGTACCCCGTCATGATGATGGATCGGGAAGGCATCGTCTCGACCTTGTGGGAGGAGCCGGGGGCCTACGCCTGCCCGAAGCTGTCGCCCGACGGCCGCCGCCTTTCCCTGACGGTTCTACGCGACGGCAACTGGGACGTCTGGGTCTACGACCTCGAGCGCAAGGTCTCCACCCGGCTCACCTTCCACGATGGTTACGACGGCGACCAGGTGTGGTCACCCGACGGCGAGTATCTCGTCTTCACCTCAGATCGGGACGGGCTGGAAAACCCATACCGCAAGCGTGCCGACGGTTCGGGTGAGGCCGAACGCCTGGCCGAGATAGAACACGATTATTGGGCCACGTCGTGGTCCTCCGACGGCAAGTGGATCCTGGGCGAGATCCAATCCTCCTCATTCGATCTGTGGGCAATCCCCGCCGATGGGTCGGGCGAGCCGGTGGAGTACCTCGCGACCGAATTCTTCGAGCGATTCCCGGCCATCTCCCCGGACGGGCGCTGGGTCGCCTACATGTCCGACGAGTCCGGCCGCGAGGAGGTCTACGTACGGCCCTTCCCATCTGCGGCAGGAAAGTGGCAGGTCTCCGATGGCGGCGGCGGCTGGCCCTCGTGGTCGCCTGACGGCTCGGAGATCTTCTACCGCAGCAACGACGGATTGATGTCGGCAACGGTCACCACCGAAAGCGGCTCGTTCCGCGCCGGCAGACCGCAACCGCTGGCGAGCGGAGTACTCTCGAACAACCAGGTCGGCATCGCCGTCGCCGGCAGCGTCTTCCCGGACTACGAAATCACGCCCGACGGCCGGAACTTCATCATCCTCCAGGGAGGCGAGGGCCAGAGCCGGCAAAACCACGTCATCCTGGTCACCCGCTGGTTCGACATACTGCGCGAGACTCTGCCGGGGTCATGAGGAAGCAACTCGCGGCCCTTCAGATACAGGTAATGGCAATTTCACAGCTCGGATGCTCGGATCAAGCCCGCATATCTCACCGGTCACCCTGATCGAACTGACCTGAGGGAGTTACCCCACAAGACGGTCAGGATCGATTTCCCTTGGTGGTTAGGCGTCGCGTCTGCAAGGTGGAAACGTTTGAACGTTAAACGTTGAACGTTGGACGTTCCCGTCCGTCCGGCAGCCGACCGTGCTCTCTGTCACAACCTCCCACCGGCATGCGCGTCCATAATTGACTGGTGTTGAAGAAGATGACCCTCGCACCCACTCCCCGGGCCGGCGCCTGGCTGTGGACCGGGATCGCGGGTGCGCTCCTCACCTTCTCCCTGACGTCCTCTGCTTCGGCCCAGATCCACTGCGCGAGCTGGATCGACACCTTGCTGACCTACCCCTCCTACCCGGCAGAGATTCAGTGCGTCAGCAGCCCCAACTACGACCGCTCCTCCGATGTCGAGACCTTCCGCTGGAAGGGCCACGACTACATGATAATGAACCGCGGCAATGAGCTCTCGATCTACAACGTTGACGATCCGAGAAACCCGACCCACACCGCGACCTCGGATTTTGACTTCGGCACCCGAGGCGATTCGGACTACGACCTCATCGATTTCGACGTCTGCGACGACTGCCGCTACGGGATCTTGTCGCACAAGGTCAAGCGGACCGTGGTCTTTGATCTCGGCGCCGACGGTACGCCCTCCTTTCCGGACGGGGACTACGCCTTTTATGACGGTCGGGATCTTAAAATCGGCGGCTATGTCTTCGCAAAGGGTGGCCAAGAGTATCTCTTGTCCGGCACCGGCCCCGGCAATTGTGAGACCGGTACGAGGCTCTACACCGTCGATGGCCTTTCCAGCCTGAGTTTTCTCTCCTGCGTTGAGGTCGGCGGGGCGGAGATTCTCCTCGAAGGGCTGCACGAGTATGACACCGGCGCCGCTTTCTACCTCTTTACCGGCGTCCGGGACGAGACCGCCCAGGTCTTCCGAGCGGATGGCGCCGGGGCGGCACTGTCGCTCGTGCACGTGGCATCGCCGGCGGGGATGTTTGGGCGGCGCTACGAGCTCTCTATCGACAGCAACAACGACCTCCTGGCCTCGGCCAACATGGACGACTCGGAGATCCAGATCTGGGACATCGCCAACCCTGAGTCGCCGCAGCGGATGTGGACGATCTCGGGTCAGGTGAATAACGTCTCGCTGCGGTCGCCGAGCGCTGGGGCTGCGTCGACGCTAATGGTCAACACCGCCGGCTGGCCCAACTCGACCCGCACCTTCACCGTCGACTCCTCGGGCCTCGAGGAGTTCGAGGCCTCCTACTGGACCGACATTTCCCTCGAGCACAACGATCAGCCAATCTGCGTTTTCGCCGCCGGCGGCGCACTGTCGTCCGACGGCTCGGTCCTCTACCTCAGCCGCTACGCCATGCACCAGGTATTCGAACTCATCGAGTGTCTCGATCCGGTGCCGGCGGTCGCCAACCTCGTCGTCACGCCGACCGAGGTCTTTCCCGGTGACACGATCGAGATCCGGAACGTCTCATCCGGCCAGATCCACCGCTGGGCGCTGTGGGTGACCGAGGAACCGGGCGGCACCGTGGCGGCTGGGAATGCCACTTCAACGGATACCAACCCGTGGAACATCACCTTCCAGATTCCGCAGGACCTGCTCTGGGCCACGAGCTATGAGGCCCACGTCAAGGTTGAGAGCGACGACCTCGTGCCGACAACCCCGAAATTCGACACAGGGATCGTCATCGACCGCACGCCGCAGGCGACCATCACGGTCGAACCGTCGGCGATCGTTGTCGGTGAGGACGTCACCCTGACCGCAACCACGGCGGGCAGCCCAGCGGCCGACCCCTACCTGTGGACCATCGATCCTCCATCGGGCTCGAGTTTCACCCGCATCGGCGCCCAGCCGACGGTGACGCTTGATGAGGCCGGCGGGTGGGATTTCCACCTCCGGGTGAGCTACGACCACGGCGCCGAAACCGGCGGTCTGTATGAAGCGACCGCGAGTGTACTCGGCTTCCGACCCGCCTCGGTCGTCGCCGACTTCACGATCTCGCCTCAGAGCCCTTTCCACAACCAGCAGATCACCCTCGACGGCTCCTCTTCACGCCCGGCCGGCGGCGAGCTGAGCTTCGCCTGGACGGTGGAGAGCGCCGGCCACGCCCACACGGGATGCCCTGCCGAAGTGACCTGCACCATCCCCGCCGAGTCTCTCAACCCGGACACCACCTACGACGTCACCCTCACTGTGACCAACAACGGCGACGACGCCGTCTCCGAGATCATCAAACCCCTCGCGGTGGGCAACGGTGACTTCCAGCCCACCATCACCTACCTGCCGGCCGACCCTGAGATCGGCGAAAGCGTGATCTTCACTATCCGGGATGTACCGGTCGATATCGACGGGGCAACCTGGAGTATGGGCGCTCCCGGTTGTTCGGGCGCTGATCCCACCCCTGAGTGCGTCCCCGGGCTCTGGACCGACTGCAAGGCACAAGCCTACAAGTTCGCTGCCAACGGCACCTGGACGGTCAATGTGTCGATCGAGATCGACGGCGCGGTCATCTCCGCAACACCGACCTCGATCACCGTCGCCGACACCGGCTACTGTGCCGGCGGTTGGGATTGCGGCAACGCGGGATATGACAATGGCATTTCTGCAAGCGCGACCACCCTCGGCGCCGGCTCGGCCGGCGACCCGGATTCCATCCTCGCGGTCAAGTTCGCGCTTGATGACTTCGGCTATGAACCGAATCGGCACAAGATCGTCTCGTTTTGTGCCGCCAATAAGATCGATGCCACCGTCCAGGGTGGTCCGTGGCCGAACGAGGTCTTCATCCACCCCGACTCGGGCGGGATGCCCGATGAAAGCATCATTCTCGGTCACGGCACGGTCTGGACCGGAGACGGCTCGGGATCGTCCGAGGTCGTGCTGACCACGCCGGCGCCGATCAGCGGCGACTTCTGGCTCCTCAGCCGGGGCGATCTCCAATGGATCGGCGAAGATCTCAACGTGGAACGCGACAGTGGGGTGAATTCGGGTCACAGCTACTCCTCGTCGACCGGGATCGCCGGCATCCAGTTGACCTCCCAGGGCAACTTCCTGCTCCGCGTCACGGTCGAACCCGACAACGATGTCTTCGCAAACGGCTTCGAGTCCGGGAGCTCCTCGGGCTGGTCGTTCGATTCCATCAACATCTTTTTGGACGACTTCGAGTCCGGCACGATGTCAGCATGGACATGGGCCAGCGGCGCAATCCAACCCTGATCGAGGCGATCGTGGCGGCACTCGTCCCGCGGTCGATGGTTAGGAATCTTCCGGAGCAAGCGCGGCACGACCGCGCGGTAGGTCAAAGTGTAGCTCGGTCCGTTCTGAAGCCTCGGCCTGATCAGCCGCCGAGCATCTTGTTGAGGTGGTCCATCACCGGGGTGTGCTCATGCTGGGGGCTAAACAGGACCATCTCGGAGTCCTTCTCGGCTCGCACCGTGTGCCCCGGCGGCCAGTACAGCAGATCTCCCGAACGAGGCTTCTCCTCGGTGCCGTCCTTGAAGGTGACGGTGAGCTCCCCTTCAACCAGATAGCCCCAGTGCGGTGCCTGACAGAGGTTGTCCTCCAGTCCCTGGAGGAGCGGCGACAGATCGGTCCCGGCGGCCAATCGATAGTGCTCGGCTGCGATGGGGCCGTAACCCGTTGCGTCGCCGAAATCTTCTTGCTGGCGCGCCACGGCGCCGGGTGCCGCATTGACCTTGACCGGAATATCTTCTTTCGCTATGCGCATCGTATTGTCTCCTTCTATTAATTCGTTGGGCGGATATCTCTCTATTCCAATATTGAGATTCAATCCTGGGAAAGACTAGACTCAGCGCCTCAATCTGTCAACCCGCAGGCACGTTTACCGTTTGTCTTTCGCCGCTTCCGTCTTTGCGCGCCGCGCTACGCCGTGACAAGTCGCGGCTGGCCATCAATCGCGATCAACCCCCGCCATCCGGAGCACCGTCAGCCCTTGTCGCGACCATTCACCTCCCGGATGAACCTGATCAGGCCCTCCATGTAAACCTCTTGATCGTCGTAATGTGCGCAATGGCTGCCGTTGGGGCAGTAGAGATACGTCCCGTTCGGGAACTCGTTCGCCATCCACTCCATGTGTTCGGGGTCCATGGTGTCGTGGCGGGCGCCTATGACCAACGTCGGCGTTTCGATCCGCGGTAGGTCCGCGGTGCGGTCCCACTCGAGCAGGCGGCCGCTGGCCCCGAGCTCACTCGGCCCCTGCATGAGCACGTAGACCTGCGGGTTGATGTGCTCGAAGGCCAGGTTGACATCGTCCGGCCACTCATCGGCAGGTGCCCGCAGTATGTGCTGGACATAGTGGTGCTCCACGAGGAGATCCATGTAGCGCGGGTTGTCGTAGTCCTCGGCCGCCTCGAGGGCCTTGATCTCCGCCAGCACCTCGGGGTCGATCTGCGGCATCAGAACCTCTTCCGCGTATTCGTTGTAGAGCGGAATCGAGGCCATCATGTTGGAGATGATGAGCCCCTTCAGCTTGTCACCGTGCGCGAGCGCGTACTCCATCGCCAGGATCCCACCCCACGACTGACCGTAGAGGTAGAAGTCATCCGGACCGAGACCGAGGGCCCGCCGAACCTGCTCCACCTCGTCCACAAAGCGCGGGATCTCCCACAGGTCCGGATCGTCGGGCTGGTCCGAGAAGTACGAGCCGAGCTGGTCATAGAGATAGACCTCGATGCCCGCAGCGGGCAAGCACTCCGCCATCGGTTTCATGTACTCGTGGGTGGCGCCGGGCCCGCCGTGCAGAAGCAGCACCTTCATGGTCGGGCTGTCACCGACCTTTTTCGTCCACACCTGGAACGTCCCTTTCGGCGTCTCCACCGGAATCATGCGCACCCCTGCCTCGGAGGCTTCCACCCGATCGGTTACCTCCGGCTCGACCGCCGTTGGCGTCTTTTCCTGCGAACAGGCCCCGAGAATCACCAGACCGGGCAGCATGGCGATCATCGTCACGAGGCCGAGTCCTCGCGCGAGTGAACGAATCCGAAAGTGTGGCTTCATATCCCTCTCCCTCCTGCGAGCAAATACCTAGAAACACACAGTCTGACGCCCTGGACTATACCTTTCCCGCCGAGCACGAGGGTGCCGCGGCGCCGGGGTGCCACGTTCCCCGTTGTTGCATTGTGATGAGACCAGAACGGTCACGAGAGGTTCCGGGTTCGACAATGCAACAATGGGGAACGTGGCACCCGGTAGTTCCGCCAGCTCGCTATCGGTATCGCTATCGGTATCGCT
>JAOZUP010000306.1 GCA_029938595.1 Thermoanaerobaculales bacterium
GGCGGGGTTTGTCCCCGCCCTTTCGCATTCTATTGCCTCGCACGCTCGCCCGTGTGCTATTTTTGCAAGCGGCTCAATTGTGAAGTGAGAGCTGAAACGGGTATTTTTTCATTCCGATTTCCCTTCCTCAGCCAAGCGCGGGCAACAGGCTCCACGACGGGAGGTCTTCCCCTCGCGCCGATAAATTCGAAATTCGAAATTTCTGCCCAGGTACAATACGTTCGGCATTATGCGCGCTGTCTTCAGACTAATCGCTGTGGTGGTCGTGGCCCTCGTGGCGACCCCGGTCCTGGCCGGGCCGTGGGGTGGGCTGCCCGACGCTGTGGCGCGTCTCCAGGTGAATCCCGCCAACGGTGCGGCAGAGGCGGTGGTTGCCGAGGCCGAGGAATCGGTTGTGTTTGAAGCGAAAGCCGGACGGCTGCCGGTGGTGGCTGTGTTGCAGGAGGTGTACGCGAGCCTTGTCACCCGCCTTCCGGATGGGGAGGAGCGGGTTCGGAGGCTTCACGAGAGGATTGCGGCGGCCCTGGTGGTCTACGGCTCCGCCCATCCCGAATCAGATTTTTCGAACGCCGCGGCCGCCTGGACCCTGGCCGCCGGCTATGACCGCACGAGCCCGGCAGTGGATTTGCTGCGGCGGACGCTGCTACCGCCTGTTGACCCGGAGGATGGGGCGGTGTGGACAGCGCCGATCGATGGGGCGAGTCTGGTTTTCCAGCCACCGTCGCGGGTTCGCGTCGGTTGCAGCGAAATAGACCGCCGATGCAGGGAGAACGAAGTCTATTTCCGTTGGGTCGAGGTTCCCGGTGTCTGGATAGAGAGCACCGAGGTGTCCAACGATCGCTATCGGGGTTGCGTCGAAGTCGGGGTGTGCTCGCCGCCGAAGGATGATTTCCGTTTCAATAACAGCGATCGGGGTTCGGAGCCGGTAGTCGGCGTGACGTGGCGGCAGGCTCGGTCCTACGCGCGGTGGGCCGGCCGCGATCTGCCCTCGGAGGCGGAGTGGGAGCGGGCCGCCCGCGGCAAGGAGTTGCGGTGGAGGTTCCCGTGGGGAAACGCTCGAGGAACCGGGCTCGCAAACGTTTGGGATGGACCGCTCGTAGGGGGTGGACCGCTCGCCGTAGGCTCGTTCCCGCCCACCGGCTGGGGCGTTCACGACATGGCCGGAAACGTCTGGGAGTGGTGCGAGGACCGGTACCGGCTGGGTTTCAAAGACCTCCCGGCCGACGGTTCGGCGATGGCCTCGGGCTGGGGGCGGTCGGTGCGTGGCGGATCCTGGAGGAGGGATATCGATCTCGCCCGGGTTTCGGCCCGGTCGTGGTACGAAGAGGGGTATCGCGCCGACGACCTCGGTTTCCGTTGTGCGATGAGCGATTCGTCAGAAGTCAGTGATGCCCGGGTTCTCTCGATCGCCGGTCGCGCCTTCCCGGTTGATATCGAGCCCGGCCGGGAGCTCTATGGTGCCGACCTTTCGATTGAGGATCGACGCTATCTCGAGCGCAGGGCGATCACCTGGCTGGTGTTGGAAGAACGCGCCGCCGATGCGGTTCTTCAGGTGGCCTCTCTGTTGCGGAGGGACCCCCGGGATCGGGTTGCGATCGATCTCCTCGAATGGGTCGAGCAGGAGCTTGTTGATGAGGCGCAAGCCGGTCATCTGACGACGGTTCGAGAGCTGCGAACGGGTTACCTGGAGGCGGTGTCCGGGATCCAACGGCTCGAGCCTCGTCTCCAGGAAACGAATGATCGCCTGCTGGCGGCCCTGCGCGTGTGCGGTGAGTCCTTCGCTCGCAGGGGTGAACGGGACACCGCCGCCTCCTGTTTCGAGGAGGGGCTTCGAATCGCCCCCAACGACGCTGCATTCCGGCGCGGTCTGGAGTCGCTCGTACCCAAACCCGGCGAGCTGCGGACCTGGCCGCCGACGGCAAAGACATGGCATGGGTTCCGAGCGGTACCTTTCGATTCGGTGCCACCGAGGGAGACCGGCAAGCGGCGACTGACGAGTTGCCGGCCTCGGACTTCATCGTTGGCGGATTCTGGCTTGATCGCAGCGAGGTCACCAACACAGAGTACCGCCGGTGTGTCGATGCCGGCCCCTGTACGCCGCCCCGTCGTAGCGACGCCTACGACGATCCGAATCGGGCGTCTCACCCCGTGCTGTGGGTGACGTGGTTTCAGGCACGAGACTATGCAACGTGGGCCGGGAAACGGCTGCCCACCGAGGTCGAGTGGGAGCGGGCGGCGCGTGCCGGAAGCACGCAGCGCTTCCCCTGGGGGGACAAGTGGGTGCCGGCAAAGGGCAACGCGATGGGAGCGGAGGGTGTTGATCACTGGAGCGCCGCCGCCCCTGTCGGCAGCTTTCCGGCCAACGCCTGGGGCATCCACGACCTGATCGGAAACGCCGCTGAGTACGTACAGGATGTGTATCACTTGAGTTTCGGAGGCGCGCCGCGGGACGGTCGCCCATGGGAGCAGGAAACAGGTCCGATCGCCGAGCGCCGGCGAGTGGTGAGAAACGGATCCTTTCTCGACGCCCCCGCCCGCCAACGGGTCTCGCGCCGATCCAGCCGCAAGCCAACTGAGGCACATCATGCCATAGGCTTCCGGTGCGCGGCGGATTGACCGGTGAGAATTAGGAATTAGGAATTAGGAATTAGGAATGCCGCCCACCCATCCCACGGGAAGGGTCATGAGTATTGAGTATTGGGGGGCGCGCCCTCAAGGACGCGCCTACAACGGTAGGAGCTTGCAAAACTGGGTAGGCGGGTCCTTCAGGGCCCGCCACCACGATGATCCAAGAAACCGAGGGCTTTCCGGTAGCTGAGGAACTCACCACGTTGGGGTTGGGCGGGAATCCCGAACCTCCCCGCCCAAGCGCGGGTAACCGGCCTCACGTCGAGTGGCCGTTCCTCGCGCCGACATTCCTAATTCCTAATTCCGAATTCCGAATTCGTCATAGCCCCACCTTCTCCAAAATTTTGTCGAAAGCCTCAAGCTCGCCCTTGGTGGTGTAGAAGTGGGGAGAGAAGCGTACGTTTCCCTGCCGCACTGACACCACGACCCTGCGCTCGCGGAGGCGACGGCGAGCATCGGCGGGGCTCACGCTCGGATGGCGGGCGGCGACGATCCCCGCGATGGGGTGGCCGGACCCGGGCGAGTACACCTCCCAGCCGTGGGCGAGGAGAATCCTGGTCAGCAGCCTCGCGAGGTTCTCGACGCGGGCCTGGATATTCTCGCGTTCGACCGTGGCGATCAGGTCGAGGCCGGCGGCGAGCCCCGCGACTCCGATGTCGTTGGCGGCGCCGGCTTCGAAACGCCGGCCGTCCTCCTGGTACTCGAGCCGCAGAAGGAAGTAGTCTTGCGGCGCCAGCACCACGTTGCGCCACCCGGAAATCACGGGGTGGAGGCGCGATCTCAGCTCTGGAGTGGTTGCCATCAACCCGGCGCCCTCGGGACCCAGGAGCCACTTGTGGCCGTCGGCGACGACCGCGTCGATCCCCATCGCGCCCATGTGCATGGGCAATACGCCCAGCCCTTGAATCGCATCCACCACCAGCAGGATCTTCCGGTCGCGACAGATGCGTCCGAGCTGCGCGAGGGGGGCGATCCAGCCGCTGTGGAACGCGACCCACGACACCGCGACGACCTTCGTGCGCTCGCTGAGGTGGTCCTCTACGACCTGCGGATCGACGCGGCCGTCCGGTTGCGGGAAGCGTACGACCTTGACGCCCCTTCGCTGGAGCCCGAGCCACGGTGAGACATTGGCCGCGAACTCCTCGTTGCCGACAAGCACCTCGGTCTTTCTCGTGAGGCCGAGCCCTTCAGCGATCAGTGAGAGCCCTTCCGAGGTGCTGCGGATGATCGAGATATCGTCGGGGGCGCAGCCTATGAGCTGGCTCCCGAGGTGGCGGCAGCTGAGGTGGTGGTTCCGCCACTCCTTGTAATTTTCGTGGCCGGTCTCCTCCTGCTCCGTTATTCGCCGGCGCATGGCTTCGGCCACCGACTTCGGGAGCGGACAGACCGCGGCATGGTCGAGGTACAGGGCGTGCTCTCGTACCGGAAACTCGGACAACCAGCTGCCGGGATCGAAGGTCATAGGGAGATCATAGTCGAACCGGAGACGAGGAGTTCTGTAGGGTGAACACCGATACCGGTTAAATCAAGCCGGCATGTGCAGGCGGGACGCCCGCACCACAAGCTTCGGGATCGGTTTTGTGGTGCAGCCGTCTCGGCTGCACAAGTTAAGTTCCTCATCTCGGGTTGAATCAGAGGGCCGGTATCAGGTGGATTTTCTGGATCTGCAACATCCCGACCTTGACCAACCCGTCGGGATCGCGAATCGCCAGCGGGATGAGATCGCTCTCCGGGATGCCGGCCTCCGCCATGCTCGGGCCGCGAAGCAGACCGTTCCCGGAAGCCCGACCCGTTGACTCTCCGTACTGACTCATCACGCGCGCGAGCTCGATGATCTTCTCCCACTGCTGTGGGGGGTGGTTGGGCTGGCTCGACAGCGGGTAGATGATGTAGCCGACGCAGGCTCGAAGGTTGGCGGCCCGCAGAAGATCGGATTCGGAGGCGGAGGAGAGAAACCGCTGGCTCACAACGAAGGTCTGATCCGGATCCAGGTCGCGGAGGATCGCGAGGTGCTCCCGGTCGCTCAGCCGTGCCGGGATGTCCGAGTCGCGGATCACCTCATTGAGGATCTCCTGGATGTGGTCCCCAATCTGGGAGCCGCCCTCGGCCGAGGCGGGGAACCAGTCCCCCTCGATCGGTTCGAGGCGCACGAGGTAAATCCCGAGAGCCGAGCTGGGCTCGCCGTCGGAGGACTTCGAACTCTGAAGCATCGCCTGGCGCTGCGCGAGGCGAATCTCGCGTGGCATAAAAATCCGCAGGAAGTCGTAACCCGCTACGTCGGTGGTGTCGGCAGCCATTAGATCGATGTTCGCAGAATAGCTGGTTCCAGTCAACGCAGGAGCTGTGACCTGCCTCATCTGGTGCAGTTGTTTCCCGAGGTTTAGAGGCAAGGAGGTTAGGGAGTTAGGGAGTTAGGGAGTTAGGAAGTTAGGGAGTTAGGCCGGTCAGTGGACCTTCCCCGATTTGGTGGACACCTAGAGAAGCCTGGATACTAGGCAGGGA
>JAOZUP010000307.1 GCA_029938595.1 Thermoanaerobaculales bacterium
AAAATACTGTGATAGGCACCCTCGACCTTGAGGTCGAAGGGATCGCCGTGGCGGGTGACCCATTCCACCGCCTCGCCTTCGGGATCGATGAAGATCGCCCCGACGGCCTGCGGTACGTCAACCAGCAGATTTGTCAGCAGATAGTTGAAGGGCATCTAACCCGTTCCGAGCAGGGACCTGGCAATCTTTGCGGAATCCGAGCTTGGTGCATCCGCGACGACCCGCTCGAGATATGGACGCGCATCGTCCTCACGACCCATGATCATCAGCAGCTTGCCGAGCTCGAACGAGAGATCGAGGCGCTCGGGGAAGTTGAGCTGTGCCTCCATGAGAAGATCCTCCGCGGTCTCCAACCGGCCCCGTCGTTGAGCGATCCCGGCGAGCTTGATATACGCCTCGACGACCGGATTCGGCAGGACGATCGCCTTGCGAAAGCTGTCCTCTGCCGCGCCCAGTTGATCTCGCTGGAAATAGGTCAGACCGAGGTTGAAGTACACCTGCTTCCGGTGGGGATAGGTCGAGTCGCCCAACACCGCAATGAAGTCGACCTCCGCCAGGTGGTACTGGCCCATCGCGAGGTAGGTGACCCCGCGGTTGTTTCGGGCGTCGGTGAAGCCGGGGATGATTCCAAGGGCTCGATCGAAAGAGGTCAGCGCATCGTCAAAAATCCCCAGCCGGAGCGAGCACAGCCCCAACATGTTGTGGACGGTGGCGTTATTGGGGGCGATCTGGTCGGCCTGTTTGAAGGCTTCGATCGCCTGTTCGTAGCGAGCCTGCTGCATCAGGACCGAGCCCTGCCGCATATGGGTTAGCGCGGTGAGCGGATCGGCGGCGGGCTGATTTTTTTTGGATGATTTTTTATCCTTGCCGCTGGCCGGGGGCGCTGATCCTGCGTTGCCGGCGATCGCAGGGCCAATGATGGCAACTATGGCGAAGATCGCCAAACACAGGACGCGAATGATTGTGCGTTTCATGAGACCTCCGACGAGACAGGCTGTTCCGAACTCGGGGCGGGGGGCGTGATATCACCGGCCTCGACTGCAGCGATGAAAGCATCGATCACCACCGGATCGAATCGGGTGCCGGACATGGACCGCATCTTGGCGAGCACATAGTCCAGGGTCATGGCTTGCTGGTAGGGGCGAGTGGTCGTCATGGCGTCGAATGTGTCTGCGACGCCGATGATCCGGGCCACCATCGGGATTTCCTCGCCGTTGAGCTGATCGGGGTAGCCCTTCCCGTTCCAGGTTTCGTGGTGGTTCCGGATGCCCGGGATGATGTCCTTGAGCATTCGGATCGGGCTCATGATCTGAGCTCCGATCGAGGGATGCTGGCGCATGATATCAAACTCTTCATCAGACAGCCCACCGGGTTTGTTGAGGATACTTTCGCGGATTCCGAGCTTTCCGACATCGTGGAGAATGGCGGCGATGTGCACCCGGAAGACCTCCTCCTGGTTGAGACCGAGGTGACGCGATATGGCCATGGAGAAGGAGCTCACCCTTTCCGAGTGGCCGTGGGTGTACGGGTCCTTTGCGTCGATGGCGGCGGCCAGTGTCTTGATGGTTTCGAGGAAGAGCTCCTGGTTTTGCCGTAGGGCCTGCTTGAGGCGACGGACCAAGGCCTCGATGTTGCCCGCCATGTCGTTGAAGTTGCTGCCGAGGCGTGCAATCTCGTCCTCGCCGCGCACCGTCGCGCGGACCGCGAGATTGCCCTCGGCGATTTCGGACGAGGTCGAGGCCAGGTTCTGCAGCGGAATGATGAGGCGCCGGCCCAGGACTGAGCCGATGCCGAGGGCGATCAGGGCGGCGAGAGCCGTCAGGGTGAGGGTTCGTTGTTTCATCACCCGTACCGGCGCATAGGCTGCAGCGGTGGGGCGCTCCATGACGACTCCCCAGCCGAGCTCTCGGACCGGCGCCACCGATCCCAGGACCTCACCGGCATCGAGATCGATCGGGTGGTCATAGGTGAGGGTGATGCGCTGTGGGTTGTTGAGGAAGTTCTGGACCAGCGGGGAGCCGGTGAGGGTCATGCCTCGCAGACTCGGTACAGAGGAGACGATGACCCGTCCGCTACCGTCGACGATGCTCACCAACAGGCCGGCATATGTATTTTCCCCGAGCTTGCTTTGCAGGGGCTCGAGGTCGAGAACGCCGGTGAGAGTGGCCCACACCTGGCTCGTGGGTGATTTGAGCGGAAAGGCAAAAACCGCCTTTGGGGCGTCGTTTCCAGGGAGGTCGAGAATGACTTCGTCTACCCGGATTCCCTCGAGCGCCGTCTCGTGTGCCGCCTGAGCCGCCTCGTCGACAACGGTGAATGTGGCCGAACCCAGTTTTTGGGACCGGACATAGGCGCCGGCGCCTTCCCGTGTGATGACCTGCAAATAGACGAACGAATTGCCGGGTTGGTTGCCGAATTCCTGGAGGAGTTCCTCGAAGGCGCCGACGTCAACGCTCTTTGCCGCCGCCAGCGCGCGCGCCGTACTCTCCAGTTGGGTGCGATGACCGGTCATGAAGAGCGAAGTCTCGCCCGCGAGGCTCACCGCCTGCCGACCCAGATAGCGCTTCTCGACAGTTTCGAGGTGGGTCCGGTTATACGAAATCAGCAGCAGTCCAACCGACACCATCGGTACCACCGTAACGAGAACCAGGGTCGCTGCGATGGGGTAGGTCAGGCTGGATCGAAAACGTGATGCAAAGCCCATTAGACATGGAAGAATATATCATGATGGCGCAGCTCGGACGGTGATGATCGCCCGTGTTTACCTGTGTTTTTCTGTGTTGGAGGCGTGATGGCCCTTGATCGAAAGACATCCGCGCGGGTCCTGCGCGAGATTTCGCGGTTGCTCGAGGTGCAGAACGACAACGTCCACCGCGTGCGGGCATTTGCCAACGCATCACGGGTCGTGGAGCGGCTTGAGGGAGACCTCGAGGCCATGGTCGAAAGCTCCGAGCTCCTGAGCGTCAAGGGAATTGGAAAGGGAACGTTTGCGGTCCTCGAGGAGTTGGCCGCCGGACGCAAACCGAAGGTCCTCGAAGACCTCGAGAATGAAACGCCGGTCGGGGTGCGGGCGATGCTTGAGATTCCCGGGCTGGGGCCGAAGAAGGTACGAGTCTTGTGGCAGGATCTGGGGGCGGTCAACCTCGGTGAGCTGGAGTATGCCTGCCGCGAGAATCGTCTCGTGGAGCTGCCGGGATTCGGCGCCAGGACTCAGGAGCGGTTGCTCGAGTCGATCCGGTTCGCGCGGCATGCGAACGAACGCCGGCTGATGAACGAGGCGTGGACTGCCGCAACCGCTCTCGAGATCGCCCTCGAGGAACACCCGGAGGTGGATCGGGTCGTCATCGCCGGCGAAGTTCGCCGGTTCTGCGAAACAGTAGACGCGGTGGAGATGGTGGTGGTGGCGGAGGATGAGGATGCGGCCGGCGCCATTCTCGGCACGCACCTGTCGGATGTGGAGCGCAGCGGGCCGGGGCGGTGGATCGGCGTCACCGGGAACGGCTTTGCCGTCCGAGTGCATGTGGTAGCGCCGCCTGCGGCATCGGCGGCACTGGTGAGGGCGACCGGGTCTGATGATCACCTCAACGCTCTCTCCCGACGCGCCTCGACCCTTGGCCTGGAGCTTTGCGACGACGGGCTGTGGCAGGACGATAAGAGGCTCGAATGTCCCGACGAAGAAGCGGTCTACCGAGCTTTTGGCTGTCGGTGGGTGCCGCCGGAGCTGCGCGAGGACGGTACCGAGGTAGCGTGGGCTGCTGCCGGGGCCCTTCCCGAGTTGGTGACGACAGAGGATGTGCTCGGGGTGCTCCACAACCACACCACCGACTCCGATGGCGTTGCAACGGTGGGGGAGATGGCTGCTGCTGCGCGTGTGCGGGGCTGGTCGTTCTTCGGCGTAGCCGATCATTCGCCGGTCGCCGTTTACGCCAATGGCGTCACGGCTGATCGGCTTCACGACCAATGGCGGCGGATCGACGAGTTGAACCGCGACGGAGGCGGGTTGCGCATCGTCAAGGGGCTCGAGGCGGATGTGTTGACTGACGGCACGCTCGACATCCCATCTGGATGCGAGGATGGTCTCGAATACGTGGTCGCCTCGGTCCACTCGGCCTTCCGTCTATCACAGGAGCGGCAAACCGAGAGAATCATTAGCGCCGTCGCACACCCTGCCTGCAGCGTGCTCGGACACCCCACCGGCCGGCTACTGCTGGCTCGACCAGGCTATGCGGTTGACCTCGAACGCGTGCTGCAGGCGTGCCTCGAGCACGGGGTGGCCGTGGAGATCAATGCCAGCCCCTACCGTCTCGATCTCGGTTGGCGATGGGCCCGCCGCGCTCTCACGCTCGGCCTCAAGCTGGCGGTTGACCCCGATGCCCACTCGATAGAGGGTCTCGATGATGTCCGCTGGGGCCTCGCGGTGGCCCGCAAAGCCGGCGCCACCGCCTCGGACCTCGTGAACTGTGGTGACATCGATGAGTTCTTGGAGAGCCGTAGACGATGTTGAAATCGGGGGTGAGTTCTCAATTCTCAATTCTCAATTTCCGCCCCTCCATTTCTCCGAGGGGTTGGGTGGGAATTCAAAATTTAGAATTATTCATTGTTTTGCGCTTCGAGCTCGGCCTTGACCACTTCGGCTGCGCGGATGTGCCGCTGCACCAGCGTTACCAAGCCCTGCTGATCAATGATCGGTTTCGCCACGTAATCGTTGGCGCTGGACTCGAAGAGCAACCGCTCGCGGTCCCCCTTCATGGCGTGAGCGGTGAGGAGGATGACGGGCAAATTGATGCCCTCGGGTAGATCGCGGAGGCGCCGGGTAAGCTCGACTCCGTCCACCTTTTCGCCTGCGAACCGGGTGTTGCCGAGAGAAACATCCATCAGGACCGCCTTCACCGGTCGCTCCTGGACAACTCTGACGATCTCATCGCCGTCGTCGGAACACACGACGTCATAATCGCCAACCGCTGTGAGGATTGCCTCCACCAGCACTGCATTGGCGGGATCATCCTCAACGACCAGCACCAGCTCAGCCACAGATCCTCCTTCACCGACTGTAGCTCGAACGCCACTGGAGGTCCATGGCAGGATGCAAGATGCCAGATACCGGATACC
>JAOZUP010000030.1 GCA_029938595.1 Thermoanaerobaculales bacterium
TTCTTCGTGCTGAGCCCGGTGGGTTTGGCAACCGTCGTGGTGGTGGGCGCGGTGACCCTGGCAATCCTCACCCTCGAGCAGGCCTGTCTGTTGGCGATCGGTTTTGGGGAGACCCGCGATCTTCACGTCCGCACCACTGACGCTCTCTGGTACGGCGCCCGGCACGCGTGGTCGGTGGTGATGCTGGCGCTGCGGATCTTCATCCGCGTGCTCATGATCGCGCTTCCCTTCCTCGTCATGGGCGGTCTCATCTACCTGCTGCTCCTCGGAGAGCACGACATCAACTTCTACCTCGCCGAGCGGCCGCCGATTTTCCTCTTCGCGGCAGGCGCCATCGTCGCCCTGCTGGCGGTGATGGCAGTGCTGGTCATCCGCCGTCTGCTGAGCTGGGCGTTTGCCCTGCCGCTGGTGCTCTTCGAGGGAGTCGGTGCGGCCGAGGCACTGACGATGAGCGCCAAGCGGACTGAAGGCCACAAGATAATCGTCGGGATCACCCTCGTGGCCTGGGGCGCGGTGGCGGCCCTGTTGTCGGCGGTACCGTTGGCGGTGGTCGGCACGGTGGGCCGCTGGACGGTGCCCAAGTTCTCGAGCTCCATGACCCTGCTGATAATCGTCATGGGTGGGTTCTTGCTTCTGTGGGGCCTCCTCAACCTCATCGTGACGCTGATCAACTCGGCGATGTTCGCGTTGCTCACGGTTCGGTTGTACGACAAGCTGGGCGCCTCGCCCGAGGCGCAGCTCTCTAACAAAGCGATCTCCGAAAAGTTGGCCACGAGTGATCGGCGGAGGATGTCGATGAAGTGGGCGCTCGCCGGTCTCGCCGTAGCTGCGGTCCTCGCGGCCGTCGCCGGTTACCTCTTCATGGACAACGTGCGGCTCGAGGACGACGTGCTCGTCATCGCCCACCGCGGGGCGGCCGGGAGCGCGCCGGAGAACACCCTCGCCTCGGTGGCGCTGGCGGTCGAGCAGGGTGCGGACATCGTCGAAATCGACGTCCAGGAAACCGCAGACGGCGAGGTCGTTGTGATCCACGACAGCGATCTCATGAGGGTCGGCGGCGCTGCAGCCAAGATCTGGGAGGCCACCTACGACGAGCTTCTACAGATTGACGTGGGGAGCTGGTACGGGCCCGAGTTCAGCGGCCAGCGCGTGCCCACCCTCGAGCAGGTGCTCGAGATTTGCAAGGGGCGGTCGCGGGTCGATATCGAGCTCAAGTACTACGGCCACAACGAGCGTCTCGAGGAGAGGGTGGCCGAAATTGTCGAACGAATGGGAATGGAGGACGAGGTCATCCTGATGTCGCTCGCCTCCGACCTCGTCACATCGATGAAGGCGCTGCGGCCCGATTGGACCGTCGGCCTCTTGACTGCCAAGGCGGTCGGCGACCTAACAAAGAGCGATGCCGATTTCCTCGCCGTCCACATCGGGATCGCAAACTCTCGCTTCGTGGGCCGCGCCCACGCCGCCGGCAAGGAGGTCTATGTGTGGACCGTCAACGACAAGCTCAACATGTCGCGGATAATGAGCCGGGGGGTCGACGGCGTCATCACCGATCACCCGGCGCTCGCAAGGCAGGTGATCAAAGACCGCGCCGAGCTGAGCTCGGCCGAACGGCTGATGATCACCGCGGCGTTCTGGATGGGGCTCGAGCCGAAGGAGCCACCGCCCGAGGTGGACGCTGGGTGAGCTTCTGGGCGGCCGCCAGATTGCGGCGCATCGCGGGCGCGGAAACCCTTGCTCCTCCAACATCCCTATCGCCCTACCGCCCCCAGTAGTACAGCAGCAGGAAACCGAAGAGCCCGAGCACCGCCCAGAAGGCGATGGCGCCGGTGGTCCAGGTGCGGGCGAAGACGCCCTCCGGACCGTGCAGGCGGTAGATGAGCCGGTAGGTGCGCCCGGCGAGGATTTCCGTGAGCAGGGACAAACGCTTCCCTACCCTGCCCATCCTGGTTGCGATCCAGCGGATCAGGGCCGGCAGAGCCTTTCGATAGATCCAGTCGAAGTCGAGGTTGATACCGCGCTTCTCGGGCGGGTAGATGCCGGTGCGGACCAGCACCGCAAAGGCAAGGATGGCGAAGATCAGGAGCTGGAACGAGGTCAGGACGTGGCCTGCGGTGTAGGGCACGTAGTCCACGTTCTGGAAGGGCAAGATGGAGTAGAGCGCCGCCGGCCAGAGGCCGATGAAGAGGCACAGGGCGGCGCCCGCGATCATCGCCACCAGCATGTTCCACGGCGCCTCCTTGACCCGGATCCCCGAGTCGTGGCCGAAGAAGGCGAAGTAGGGGATCTTGATCCCCGAGTGTTCCATGACACCGGCCGAGGCGACCAGCAGACCGAGGAATATCCAGGTCAGATGGCCGTTGCCGACCGCGTCGATCACCATCGATTTGGTGACGAAGCCGGAGAAGAAGGGCAGACCGGCGATCGAGGCCGCGGCGATGATGCAGCACACAGTGGTGATCGGCATCGACTTGTAGAGCCCGCCGAGGTCGGTGGCCTTGATGGTGCCGGTGCGATAGAGCACCGCCCCCATGGTCATGAAGAGCAGCGCCTTGTAGATGATGTGGGCGAAGGCATGCGACACGGTGCCGTTCAGTGACAGCGCGGTGCCGATGCCGATGCCGACCACCATGTAGCCGAGCTGGTTGTTGAGGCTGTAGGCGAGCACCCTGCGGAGGTCGTTCTCGATCACCGCGTAGAAGACCGGGAAGAGGGTCATGACCACGCCCATCGGGATCAGGATCTCGGTGCCCGGGAAGCCACGGGCGAGGGCGTAGATGGCGAGCTTGGTGGTGAAGGCCGACAGGAAGACCGTGCCGGTGATGGTGCCGTTGGGGTAGGCGTCCTGGAGCCAGTTGTGGAGGAAGGGGAAGGCCGCCTTGACGCCGAAGGCGAGGAAGATCAGCACCACACCGGGGCTCGCGGAGCTCAGCAGACCGTCGTCGCCGATGAGCCTGTCGAAAACCACCGACCCCGTGCTGTAGGCATGGAGGATCACGCCTGAGAGCAGCAGCAGGCCGGATCCCACCTGGATCACCAGATAGCGCAGACCCGAGCGGTAGGAGGCCTCGGTGCGACTGGCCCACACCAGAAAGACCGAGGAGATGGCGGTGAGCTCCCAGTAGACGAAGAGGGTGATCAGGTCGCCGGCAAAGACCGCACCCACCGCCGCCCCGACGTAGATCATCGCCGCGACGTGCTGCACGGTGTCGCGCACGTGCAAGGCGTAGATCGCCGACAGGAACGCCGCGAGATGGAAGATGTAGCCGAAGACCAGGCTCAGACGATCGACCCTCACGATCATCAGCTCGTAGTTGAAGAGCCGGAGCTGGTGGGAGATCCCGGGCTCGAGCATCAAGACCTGTGCGAAACCGAGCACCGGCAGCACCAGGGTCACACCCGGCTGCCAGCGCTTGGGCAGCAGCGGGATGAGGAGCGCCCCGAGGATCAGGATCAGCCCGGGAGGGAGGGCCTCAATCATCGTAGTAGTCCTCGGGCCGCCAGAGGATCTTGCGCAGGTTCTTGCCGGCGATCACGACGCACCAGAAGGCGGCAAAGCCGAAGAAACCGTAGAAGTTGGGGAATGACTCCCAGCTGAAGTGGACGTGGCGGTGAACGAAGAGATCGGCGACGCCGAGCAGGACGCAGACGACCACCAGACCCCAGTAGAGCCGGTTAACGTTGCGGCTGTCGTCGAGCCAATACTTCTTCTCGTCGTTCATCGCAGGATCATCCCCGTCAGGAGGTTGTATATGTCGCCGGCATAAAAGAAGAGCACAACGCAGCCGATACCGGTGAGCACCGGCGGCAGCACGCACAGCAGGGGTGCTTCATGGATGGCGCCGTCCGGGCTGTGGCCATGCTCGTCATCCTCCGGCGGGGGGCGGAAAAAGCCCTTCGCCACCACCGGCATCAGATAGCCGATGGAGAGGAGCGAGCTCGCCATCAACACCAGCATCATCACCACCTGGTCGGCCTCTATCGAACCCAAGATCAGATACCACTTGCTCCACGAACCACCCATCGGCGGCAGCCCGATGACGCTCAGCGACCCGAGCAGAAAGGCCCCGAAGGTAAAGGGCATCCTTCGGCCGAGCCCGTCCATCTGGCTGATCTCAGTCTTGTGGGCGCCAACCATGATCGCGCCGGCGCAGAAGAAGAGGGTGATCTTCCCCATCGCGTGCATCGCAATGTGCATGCCGCCGCCCATCACCCCGGCGGAGGTTGCGAGGGCGCCGCCAAGCACGATGTAGGAGAGCTGGCTGATCGTCGAGTACGCGAGCCGCGCCTTGAGGTTGTCCTTGGTGAGGGCGATGATCGACGCCGCGATGATGGTGAAGGCGGCGGCCCAGGTCAGCCATCGGCTGGCATCGGTGATATGGAGCAGATCGATGCCGAAGATGTAGACCACGATTTTGAGCACCGTGAACACCCCCGCCTTGACCACCGCCACCGCGTGCAGGAGAGCGCTGACCGGGGTCGGCGCCACCATCGCCGCCGGCAGCCAGCGGTGAAAGGGCATCAGCGCCGCCTTGCCGGTACCGAAGGCGTAGAGCCCGAGCAGAACGACGAGCTGCCATCCACTCACCGTGCCGGCCAGAATCCCGCCGGGCCGGAAATCGGTGGTGCCGACAGCCCAGTAGGTCCACACCAGAGCGAAGAGCAGGAAGGCGATCGAGGTGCCCATCAAATAACCCAGGTACATGCGTCCGGCGCGCTTCGCCTCCCAGGTACCCGCGTGGGTCACCAGCGGATAGGTGGAGAGGGTGATGGCCTCGTAGAAGATGAAGAGGGTGAAGACGTTGGCGGCAAAGGCGACGCCCATGGCACCAAAGATGGCAATGGCGAAGCAGATGTAGAACCGGGTCTGGTTCTCCTCGTGGTGGGCGCGCATGTAGCCGATCGAATAGAGGGTGGTGACGATCCACAGCCCCGATGCGACCATGGCGAAGAGCATCCCCAGCGGCTCGACCTCGAAGGCGAGCTCGAGGCCGGGCAGCACCTCGACCACGCCGAGATGCGGTCTGCCGCCGGCCTGCACCACGGGCAGGATGACGCGGGCGACGATAGCAAACAGGCTCACGCCGGTGAGGAGGCTCGCCGCCTCGCGGAGGTTGGGCCAGCGCCTGAACAACACAATCAGGACGACCCCTGCGAGCGGCCACACGACCGCCAGACCGACCGCGGTCTGCGCCGTCACAGCTCGATCCCCAGCAGCATGCGCGCCGCCGCCGACGCCACGCCGATGCTCAGCGAGGTGAAGACGCCGAAGAAGACGGTCGCGCCAGCCAACATCCAGATCGGCCCGAGCAGGCTCAGTGGCGCCTCGCTTATCTCAGGGGCGTCCTCCGGAGGCTGCCTGAAGTACGCCACCTCGACAACCCGCCAGATGTAGATCACGGCCAGAAGCGAGCTCATGAGGATCAGCACCGCCACCGGCCACAGACCGCTCTCGAAAGCGCCGGTCACCAGGTACCACTTGCTGACGAAACCGACGGTCATCGGCACGCCGATCAGCGAAAGCCCGGAGACTACGAACGCCGCCATGGTCAGCGGCATGCGGCGGCCGAGCCCGGCAAAGGCCTCGATCCTGTTCGAGCCGACGCGCAGGAGGACCGCCGCCATGACCAGGAAGAGCCCACTCTTCATCAGCGCGTGGTTGAAGAGGTGGACCAGCCCGCCGGTCAGACCGCTCACCGAGTACAGGCTCAGCCCGAGCACCATGTAGCCGATCTGGGCGATGCTCGAGTAGGCGAGCATGCGTTTGACGTTGTCCTGGAAGATGGCGACAAGGGACCCCACGAACATGGCCGCGATAGCGAGCGGCATCAGCACCGCGTCGAGGTGGAGGTGTGTAAAGGCGAGCTCCACCCCGAAGACCGAAAAAACGAACCGTACCAGCACGTAGTAGGCCACCTTGGTGGCGGTGGCGGCGAGGAAGGCGGTCACGACGGCCGGTGCATAGGTGTAGGCATTGGGCAGCCAGATGTGGAGCGGGAAGACCGCCAGCTTGATGCCCACCCCGATGCCGACGCAGGCCAACGCCACCACCACCGTGCGGTTGGGTCCGACCGCCGCCAGCCGCACCGCCATGTCGGCGATGTTGAGGGTGCCGGTGACCATGTAGATCAAACCTATCCCGAGCAGCAGGAAGGTGCCGCCGAGGGTGCCCATCACGAGGTACTGGATCGACGAGGTCAGCGCCCGCCGCGTGCTCCCCTGGGCGATGAGCGCGTACGACGACAGCGACGAGATCTCGAGGAAGACGAATATGTTGAAGGCATCGCCGGTGATCGTCATGCCGGCAAGGCCGGTCATGCACAGGAGGTAGATGGCGTAGAATTTGGAGTGCTTGTCGCGCGGGACCTCCTGCTCCAGGCTGCGCGGGCTGGCGGTGAGGACGATGGCGCAGATCCCGGTCACGATCAGCAGGACGAGGGCGTTGAGGAGGTCGATGCGGAGCTCGATCCCCCACGGCGGCCGCCAGCCGCCCTCGGCATAGCTGATGGTGCCGTGCGCGAGCACGCGGGAAAGCAGCACACAGGCACTGACGAACGAACCCCACGCGACAACCATCGCAACCGCCCAGGCAGCGCGCGCCCGCTGGACAACGAGACAGAAGGCAGCTGCCAGCAGCGGCGCGACGATCTGCAAGGCGGGCAGGTCGTCACTCATGCGGGCGAGGACGTCGAGGATCACTCCTCCTCCTCCCGCTCGAGCTCCCGGATTTCATCCTCCTCGATGGTTTCGTACGCCTCATTGATCCGCACCACCAGGGACAGGGCGAGAGCGGTGGTCGCGACCCCGACGACGATAGCGGTGAGCATGAGGACATGGGGCAGCGGGTTCGAGTAGACCGTGAAGCCCTCGGCCTCAATCGGCGCCGTCCCGCCCCGTACCTTGCCCATGGCGACGTAGAACATGATCACCGAGACCTGAAAAATATTGAGGCCGATGATCTTCTTGACCAGGTTGTCCCTGGAGATGACCACGTACAGCCCGGTCATCATCAGAAAGATCACGATCCAGTACGGGTAGAGACCGCCCTCAAACATCGGCCCGTCCCCGCCCGGCGAAGAGGAAGAAGAGGGTGGCCATCACCGACGCCACTGTGATGCCGACTCCGAGCTCAACGAACAGGATGCCCAGGTGCTGTCCGTGAACCGGATCGTGCGACAAGACGCTGTAGTCAAGGAAGTTGCCGCCCTCGAGGATCGCGGCAACCCCTACCCCGCCGTACAACAGAACCCCGAAGGCCATCAGGAACTCGAGCACGCGGGGCGGGAAAGCCCTTTTTGCGGCCTCGAGCCCGAACATCAGGGCGTAGAGGATGATCGCTGCGCCAAAGATGACCCCGGCCTGGAAACCGCCCCCCGGCCCGTAGTCGCCGTGGAACTGGACGTAGAGGGCGAAGAGCATGATCAGCGGGATCAGCAGCTTCGACAGCACCCGCAGGATGACGTGCCGGATCACGAGGCCGATCCTCCATCTTCGGACCTGCCGTCTTTCCTGCGGCGGATTCGATACACCGTCCTGCCGCCGCCCAGCAGCAGCATCACGCCGACGCCGGCGGTGAAGATCACCGTCGTCTCACCCCAGGTGTCGTAGCCCCGGTATGACGCGAGGATCGCCGTCACCATGTTCGGAACACCGATGTCGTCATCGATACGTTCGATGTAGTCATCCGCCACGTGGTGGTGGATCGGCGCCGCCGGATCGCCGTAGCGCGGCATGTCGAAGGTGGCGTAGACGAGGGCGGCGCCGGTCAGCAGCACCGCTATCAGGGCCAGCGGCTGCGGCCTCTGGTACAGCCTGCTCTCCTTGCTGGTGGTCAGCGACAGGGTGGCGAGCATGAGGATGGTAGAGATCCCCGCTCCGACCGCCGCCTCGGTAAAGGCCACATCGACCGCGTCCATGACCGTGAAGAGCGACGCTGAGAGGAGGCTGAAGATGCCCATCAGCATGACTGCGGCAAAGAGGTCCCGCAGGCGAATGATGGCAATCGCAATCACCGCCAGGAAGGTGAAGAGGACGATGTGAATGACGTCAATCATCGTCGCCCTCGATCTCCAGACCACGGCCCAGCATCGGCTCCAGTCCACGCAGGAAGGCTGCCTTGGCGAGTGCGTGGCTGGCGAGCGGACTGGTGACAGCAAGGAAGAACAGCAGCATGAGCAGCTTGACCGAGATCAGCGTCCATCCGGCGGAGAACATCAGACCAATCAGGACTAACCAAGCGCCCATGGTGTCGGTGATACCGGCGGCGTGAATGCGGGTGTAGAAATCGGGCAAACGGATGAGGCCGAGACCGCCAATGAGCAGGAAGACGGAGCCCGCCATGAGGAAGGCCCAGCCCAGCACCTCGGCCACCAGGGCGGCGCTCACAGGATCTCCTCCTCGTCCTCTTCCATCCCGGCCAGATCACCGAAGCGGGTGAACTTCATGACCGCGATCGTGCCGATGAAGTTCATCAGCGCGTAGACAAGGGCCAGATCGAGGAAGTCCGGTCGACCGGAAAGAAACCCGTAGACAGCTATCAGCAGCACGGTCTTGGTGCCGAAGCTGTTGACCGCAAGAATACGATCGAAGACAGTCGGGCCGGCAATCGACCGAATCAGGGTCATGGCCATGCACACCAGGAGGGCCGCGGTCGCCACGCCGAACTGGTCGATCACGACCCCGCCCCCTCGAGCCAGGTGACCCGCCGGTCCATCTTACCTTCCTGGAGATCGTCGGCCACCTCTTCGGCGATCGCGTGGACCATGATGTAGGAGCCGCGAACGCCGATCGACACCGTGCCCGGGGTGAGGGTGATCGAGTTGGCGTAGATGACGCGCCCGAGATCGCTCTTCTGGGTGACCCCGGTGTCGAAGAGCCGCGGGCTGATATTGGGCTCGTAGAGGGTGAGTATGCGACGCGCGACATCGACGTTTGCCTTGAAGATCTCCTTGAAAAGCCACGGAGCGTACAGTACGGCGCGCGGCAACAGGCGCACCGGCAGGCCCTCGCGATCGACAATCCCCATGCGCCAGCTCAGGAAGACCACGAAGAGTGATGAGGCGACGCCGAAACCAACCATGAGCGTCGTGTAGTGACCGGAGTTGAGCAGCCACACGGCCATCAGGACCACGAACAGCGCCACGCCGCAGACGGCCGATTCGCCGCGCGGCGCACGCCACGGTTGATCCGGTCTGTCGAACAGACCCATCTGCTGCTCCCTTGCTGCGATGACGTCGCTTAGCCGGCGTCCGTCATCCTCGAACATTCTCGAAAGGATAACCGATCTCGCTCGCCAATTGGCGGACCCGTGTTTGGTTTCAAGCTGACAATTGTGGTGGCGACGAAACGTTAAACGCTGAACGTTAGAACGTTAGAACGCTTGCTTCGGGTCCAGGGAAGGTTGTCGAGGTCGACGTTGCCGCCAGAGATGATCAGACCGACACGGCGATCGGCAAAGTGATCAGGGTGCTCGAGCACCGCCGCAAGCGGGACCGCACCCGACGGCTCGACAACCAGCTTCATGCGTTCCCACAGCAGGCGCATGGCGCGGATGATGTTCTCCTCGCTGACGGTGAGAATGCCCTCGAGCCGTTGGCCCAAGATGCGGAAGGTCCGATCACTCAGCGACGTCAGCAGACCGTCGGCGACCGTTTTCGGCTCCACCGACGGATAGCGCGTGCCGTCACGGAGCGAACGAAACGCGTCGTCTGCCCCCGCCGGTTCGGAGCCCCAGATGGCGATATCGGGCCGTGACGCCGACACCGCAATCGCGGTCCCCGACATCAGCCCACCGCCACCCACCGGAGCGATCACGGCATCGAGGTCCGGCGCGTCGGTGATGAGCTCCAAGGATGCCGTGCCCTGGCCGGCAATCACCATGGGGTTGTCATAGGCGTGGATGAAGGTTGCGCCGGTGCGCTCGACGACCTCAGCCAGGGTGGTCTCACGCGCATCGAGCGTCGGCTTGCACTCGGTGATCTCCGCGCCGTAGCCCTCCACCGCGGAGCGCTTGACCGGCGGCGCCGACGACGGCATCACGACATGGGCGGGGATGCCACGGATCGAGGCCGCATAGGCAAGCGCCGCGGCGTGGTTGCCGGAGGAGTGGGTGGCGACACCACGCTGCGCTGAGTCCTCGTCGAGCAAGAGAACCGCATTGGTCGCACCCCGCGCCTTGAACGCCCCCACCTTTTGCAGGTTCTCGCACTTGAAGTGGAGCCCGGCGCCGGCAATGCGATCGATAGCCTCAGAGGTCATCACCGGCGTACGATGGACATGGCCACGGATCCGCTCCGCCGCGGCGAGTACATCTTCGAAAGTCGGATCGGCGTTCATACGATACATGGTAGCGGAACAGACGGCCGAGGAGAGCGCTTTCCCCAATCGTTGAAACGTTAGAACGTTAAACGTTGAACGTTTCCACCCACCCCGAGAATTCGGCAGGATTTGGATTCACGAAACGTTCTAACGTTCTAACGTGTAACGTTCTAACGAACCGCTACCCGTCGCGGTGGAGGGCGAAAATCACCTGATCGCGGTAGGCGCCGCGCTTCCAGTAGCGCTCGGGGACCCTTCCGACCTCGGTGTAGCCCGCCCTGGCGAGCATTGCCAGCGAGGGCGAGTTGTCGGCGATGACCGTGGCGATGAGGAGCCGCAGACCGAGGACCTCGAAGGCGTAGCGATTCCGAACCCGCACCGCGTCGCCGCCGATCCCTTTGTTCCACATGTCCTTGCGGCCGATGACACTGCCCGAGACCGCGACGTGGCTCTGCCAGTCGATGCTGCGCAACCCGGAGAACCCCACATGCTCGCCCTGCAGACTCTCAACGGCGAACTGGACGCTGCTCTTGCCGGCCCGTTCGGCCGCGCTGAAGAACTCCTCCTCGGCGCCCCGGGTCAGCGGCCAGTCACCGGTCTCCAGCCACTCCGTGACCTCGGGGTCGTTGAACCACTTGAGCGCGTTCCCGAGGTGTTTGTCGCGATCCAGCGGCACCAGCCGCACCTTGTCGCCTTCCCATCCAAAGCTCATTTCCTGTCTCCGTTTCCGTTTCCGTGCCCGAAAAGAGGTTAAGGGTTGAGGAGTTGAGAGTAAAGCACGCCGTCGCGAATTAGGAGTTAGGAATTAGGAATTAGGAATGTCGGACACCCGCGGGGATTTCGGATTTATCACCCACACCGTGCACGCGAGACGCGTGCACTACAAGAAGCCCTGATTTTTTAAGACGGGATTTGTGGTGCACGCGTCTCGCGTGCATGGGTGGGCTCTCTTCAGCTTCTTCATCAGCAGGGGCACCGGCGTCATCGAAAATCCACTTCTTTACCTCAGAAATCCACGAGGCGAGTGTCCTCGCTCGCATCGTGGATTTCTGAGAGGCGCGAGGTGGCCGGGAGGAGGTAACATGAACCCGCGGGAGGTTCGCCATGCGAGAGATGCAGCTCTTCCTTTGCGGAGAACGACGGGACGGCTCGGACGTCATGACTGTTCGCTCACCCTTTGACGGACGCGAGGTGGCGCAGGTGGCGCGCGGCGGCCCCGCCGAGCTCGAGGCGGCAGCTGCGGCCGCCGAACGGGCGGCCGGCGCCATGGCTGCACTCCCAGCAGTGGAGAGGGCCGCAATCCTCGAACGCGCGAGCGCCCTCGTCGGCGAGCTTCGCGACCCGCTCGCCGAGATCATCTGCGAGGAAGCCGGCAAGCCCATCGCACTCGCACGGGCCGAGGCCGACCGCTGCCGCGACACCTTCACCGAGGCGGCGGCCGTCGCACGCCACCCAGAGGTCGAGGCCCACGACCTGTCGGGCTACGGCTCTGGCGTGGATCGTCTCGGTCTCGTCCGCCGGGTGCCGGTGGGTCCGGTCCTCGCCATCACTCCCTTCAACTTCCCCCTCAACCTGGTCGCCCACAAGCTCGCGCCTGCGATCGCCGCCGGTTGCCCGGTGGTCCTCAAGCCGGCCAGCCAGACACCGAGCCCGGCCCTCATGCTGGCCGACATCCTGGCCGAGTCGGGCCTTCCGTCCGGCGGCATGGCGGTGATTCCCTCGCGCGGCGCCGACGCCCAGGAGCTGGCATCGGACAACCGTTTCGCGCTTCTGACCTTCACCGGCTCCGCTGAGATCGGCTGGCGCCTCAAGGAGCTCGCCTGGCGCCGCCGGGTCACCCTCGAGCTCGGCGGCAACGCAGCGGTGGTCGTGGAACCGGACGTCGACGACGTCGACGATGTCGCACACCGCATCGCCGCCGCCGCCTACGGCTACGCCGGCCAGAGCTGCATCAGCGTGCAACGGATCCTGGTCCACGAGGATCTCTACATGAGCATGCGGCGTGCGCTGACCGAGGCCGCCGAGGCCGTCGCCCACGGCGATCCCAGTCACGACGGTGTGATCTGCGGCCCGCTCATCGACGAGGCCAACGCCGAACGGGTGATGCAGTGGATCGGCGACGCCCGAGAAGCGGACGGTCGACTCCTCACCGGCGGCGAGAGGGATGGCAACGTGGTCTCCCCCACCCTCCTCGAGGAGGTTCCTGATGATCAGCCGGTCGTTGCCGACGAGGTCTTCGGCCCGGTCGCGTGCCTCGATGCCTACGAGGATTTCGAGCAGGCTCTGCTGATGGTCAACGCCTCCCGCTATGGCCTGCAGGCGGGGATCTTCACCAGCGACACCTCCAAGGTGCAGGAGGCGTGGGCCGAGCTCGAGGTCGGCGGGATCATCCACAACGACGTGCCGACCTGGCGCACCGACCCAATGCCCTACGGCGGCGTCAAGGGCTCGGGGGTCGGCCGCGAAGGACCGCGCTACACCTATCGCGAGATGACCGAGGAGCGGTTGCTGGTTCTGAAACGTTGAACGTTGAACGTTAAACGTTTGAACGTTAGGCGCTATCGTGTTCGGTCCTCTCGATGATCTCGTCCTGCAGCTCCTGGGAAATATCGCAGAAGTAGTCCGAGTAGCCGGCTACCCGAACGATCAGATCGCGGTGGTTGGCGGGGTCGGCCTGCGCCTTTCGGAGCGTATCGGCGGTGACCACGTTGAACTGGACGTGGTGGCTGTCCATCCCGAAATAGCCGCGCACCAGTGCGGCCAGCATGTCGATGCCGGTCTCGTCCTCCAGGAGTTGTGGAGTGAATTTCATGTTGAGCAGCGTGCCGCCGGTCTTGAGCTGGTCCATCTTGGCCGCGGATTTGAAGACCGCGGTCGGCCCCTGGCGGTCGGCCCCTTGAACCGGTGAGATTCCTTCCGACAACGGAAGACCCGCACAGCGTCCGTCCGGCATCGCGCCCATCACCGCGCCGAAGTAGACGTGGCACGTGGTGGGCAGCATGTCGATGTGATACTCGCCGCCGCGAAGATTGGGCCGTCCCTCAACGGCCTCGTGATACACCTCGAAGCATCGAACCATGATGTCGTCTGCGCGGTCGTCGTCGTTGCCGTAACGCGGTGTCTTGTTGACGAGGCGCTGACGTAGCGTCTCACGGCCATCGAAATCGCTGTCGAGGGCCTCGACGAGCTCCGACATCGTGATGGTGGCGTTGTCGAAGACGTGGTGCCTGAGGGCGGAGAAGCTGTCGGTGAGGCTGCCGATGCCGACACCCTGGATGTAGCTGGTGTTGTAGCGGGCGCCTCCGGCGTTGTAGTCACGGCCGTTGGCGATGCAGTCGTCGGTGAGGACGCTCAGAAACGGCGCCTGTGCCCAGTCAGCGAACATCCGCTCGAAGACCAGGTTGCCGCGGTATTTGATGTCGATGAAGTGACGGACCTGGGTGCGCCACGCGTTGAATACCTCATCGAGCGACGAGAACTCCCGTGGATCGCCGGTGCGCGGCCCGAGCTGCTCGCCGGTGCGCGGATCGACCCCGTTGTGGAGTGCGAGCTCCAGCATCTTCGGAAGATTGAAGTAACCGGTTAGTATGTACGCTTCCTTGCCGAAGGCGCCGGCCTCGACGCACCCGGAAGCGCCGCCCTCGCGGGCATCCTCCACCGTCTTTCCCTGCCGCACGAGCTCCTCGACCACCGCGTCCGAGTTGAAGATCGACGGAAAGCCGTAGCCTTTGCGGATCACCCTGAGCGCGGCGTCGAGGAGGCGGTCGGAGGTCTTCCGCGACAGCTGGATGTTGTTCGACGGCTGCAGGAGGTGCATGTCGTCGATGACCTCGAGCAGAAGGTAGGAGACCTCGCTGACGGCGTCGGACCCGTCGGCGCGAACACCGCCGATATTGATATTCGCGAAGTCGGTGTAGGTGCCGCTTTCCTCGGCGGTGACCCCGACCTTGGGCGGCGCCGGGTGGTTGTTGAACTTCACCCACAGGCACTCCAGCAGCTCCATGGCGGTGTCACGGTCGAGGCTGCCGTCGTCTATGCCGCTTTTATAGAACGGCTCCAGATGTTGATCGAGGTGGCCCGGGTTGTACGCGTCCCAACCGTTGAGCTCGGTGATCACACCGAGGTGAACGAACCAGTAGGTCTGAACGGCCTCCCAGAAGTTGCGAGGAGCGTGGGCCGGTACGTGCCGGCAAACCTCTGCAATGCGTTCGAGCTCGGATTGCCTGTGCGGATCGGTCTCCGTCACGGCCAACTCTTCGGCCCTGTCGGCGTGCCGGTTGGCGAAGAGGATGGTCGCGCCGGCCGCAATATCCATCGCCTCGAGTTGCTCTCTCCTGGCCGGACCCTCTGGATCGGACCCAGAGTCGAGGCTTTCGATCTCGGTCGCGATCTCGGCCTTGAAGTCGAGGAGGCCCTTCCTGAAGATCTTGCCGTCGCCCACCGTGTGACCGGGAGCGCGCTGCTCCATGAACTCGGTGAAGACCCCGGCCGAGAACGCCCGATGCCACTCCTCCGGAAGCAGACTGAAGATCCGATCGCGGAGTGAGCGGCCCTGCCAGAACGGAATCACCTCGCTCTCGTAGCGCTCGATGTCCTCGGCCGCGACCCGATAGCTGGTCATGGCTCGGCTGTCGAGGATTCGGAGATCGTCGGCGCTGTGGCAGGTGATTTCGGGGTAGGTCGGCGTGGCCTTGGGCTCGTGGCCGCGTTCGCCGACGATCAGCTCCTCGTCACCGATATAGATGGTCTTGTTGGCGCAAAGGTGGTGATAGCCCTTCGCCCGCAACACCGGCTGCGAGCACGTGCCGGCGTTCTCGCGGTCGAACTCGGTCAGCAGCACCGCCCGTTCGATCGAGATCGAAGGATGGGTGTCCAGGCTTTGTTGTTTCAGCCGCTGTACGCGGTCATTCATGGGGAGCCTCCAACGGTCACTTCGAGATCGTGCCTCGTGAGTTTTTTGGCAACTGCGCAGAGCGTCTCCGCGTCTGGAGGCCGCAGGCCGGCCCGATCTCCGGATTGTCCCAGGCGCACCCGCTTTCCGTTCGCGATGCCGTGGTAGGGCAGCACGAAGACCCGATGTGAACGCGGCAGGTCTGCGAGGAAGGCACCGGTGGCCTCGATGTTCGCCGGGTCGTCGTTGAAGCCAGGAATCAGCGGAATGCGGACCCAGACATCCACACCGTCCTTGCTCAGGGCGCGCAGGTTGTCGAGGATGATGCGATTGTCGGCGCCGGTCTGCGCAAGGTGCCGAACCGGATCCATGTGTTTGAGGTCATACAGCACGAGGTCCGTGATCTTTGCCACCCCGAGGAGAGTGTCCATCGGTGCGAAACCGCAGGTGTCGACCACGGTGTGGAGGCCCCGCAGGCGGCACTCGCGGAGACAATCCGTCAGGAACCCGGCCTGCGTGAGCGGCTCGCCTCCCGAAAAGGTCACGCCGCCGCCGGACGCGTCGAAGAAGACCCGGTCGCGCTCCAGCGCGTCGACCAGCTCCTCGACACCGTACTCGCGACCAGCGAGCTCGCGAGCGTTGGCCGGACACGCCTCGACACACGAACCACAGCGGGTACAGCGATTGCGATCCCAATGCTCCCCGGCCGGCGCCGCTCCACCCTCCTCGACCGGGCAAGCCTCCACACACGCGCCGCAAGCGAGGCAGCGATCGGCGCTGATCATCATCACCGGAGCCTCGTCGATGCCCTCCGGGTTGTGACACCAGCTGCAGGAGAGAGAGCAGCCCTTCAGAAAGGCGGTGGTCCGGACGCCCGGTCCGTCGTGCACCGAGCACCGCTGGATGTTGAAAACCCTGCCAACTGAAATCACAGGTTTTTTGGAATCTGCAACCGTCATCATACCTGTCAGATTATAAGATGAACCGCAAGACCGCCCACCCAGTGTCCTCCGCTTGGTATTCATTCGAGGGACCACCTTATAATGGAGTCCGCACCAGTGCTCGTGGAGAGAACTACATGGCCAACCCCGATCATCTGAACCAGCTCCGCGCCGGCAAGTGGAACGAGTGGCGCGCAGCCAACCCGGCCCTGGCGCCGGACCTGATCGATGCCGAGCTGGCGGGCGCCGATCTGCGCGGCTTCGATTTTTCAAAAGCGCATCTGCGCGGCGCCGACCTCAGTGGCACCCGCCTCGACGGGGCGGATCTTTCGCGGGCTATCCTGGAGGGCGCCAAGCTCACCAACGCCTCACTCGTCGAAGCCAAGCTAGACAACGTTCAGCTCGACTTTCTCGACCTCTCCGGCCTCGATCTCTCCAGCGTCTCGCTCGTTCGCGCCAGTTTGCGCGGCGCCAATCTGACCCGCACGAATCTCCGCCACGCCAATCTTTCCCAGGCGACGATGGAAAGCGCCCTCTTCGACCAGGCCGATCTCTCGGGCGCAAAGCTCCAGGGGGCATCGCTCCGGGGCGGCCGATTCGATGCCGCGGTGATGCGCGGCGTTCTGGGCGAAGGAGCGATCCTCGACGGCGTAGAGTTCGAAAACCTCAACATGGAGGGGGCGATATTCTCGGACGCACAGGGAGACAACGCGCAGTTCAAGGGTTGTCGGTTGCAACGTGCGAACTTCAGGAACGCCGCCCTGCGCAGCGCCAACTTTCACGGGGCTATCCTCTGCGAGGCAATCTTCGACGAGGCCGGATGCGAGGGAGCAAGTCTTACCCATGCCGATCTCGAGAAGGCGAGCTTCGTTCGCACGAATCTCTCGGAAGCGGATCTGCGCCAGTCGAGCATCATCGGCGCAGTGTTCGACGGCTGCCTCTTCACCTCGGCGCAGTTGGCGGAGCTTGACTTCCGCTCTCCGACCCTGGGAAAGGTGTCCTTCGCCACCGCCAACCTTCGCAAGGCCGTGTTCGCCCGTTGTGAGCTGCGCGCCACCGACTTCCGCGAAGCCAATCTCGAGCAAGCGGACCTCCGGCACGCGTTCCTCGAAGGGGCCAACTTCAGCCGCGCCAACCTGATCGACGCACAGGCCCGCCACGCCAACTTCAAACAGGCGAAACTCGAAGATGTGACGGCACAGGGCGCGGATCTCTCGGGCACGAATCTCATTCTCGTAAAGGCACGAGGGGCCAAAATGATCGGCGCAGATTTCCGATTCACCGACGCCGTCGGCATCGACCTCCAGGGCGCAGATATTCGCTATGCGGACCTTCGTAACGCCGATCTCACCAAGGCCAACATCACCAACGCCAAGCTCTGGGGGTGCAAAATCCGCAACACCAAGCTCCCGTCATCGGTCGGCCACCTCAAGCTGCTCTTGATGGTGAGTCAGATCTTCCAGGGTGTGGGCAAGCGGGCCGACAAAATGAAGCA
>JAOZUP010000308.1 GCA_029938595.1 Thermoanaerobaculales bacterium
GAGCCCAAGGAATAGGGCAGGACGCCATTCCATCAAGCCGCGAAGCGGCGACAGACAACCGGAAGATCGTGGCCGCGGCTAACCCCGTAGCCGCAATCTGTCGCCCCCTTTCGGGGGATAATGGGTCTTGTGATTCCCGGTACCTGGGGCTCACGCCCCAGGCTATGAGTCTTTCGCGCCTTTGGCGCTCGCTCATTTGCCCAACGCTCGTGGAGCCCCTCTCACCGGGCTTGATGATCGACCGACATTACGGCGTCGGCGTGGGAATTCAGAGATGTCTGTATTCTTGCCCGGTGAATATGGAGGGGAGATCAGGGCGCATCCGTGAGGTGCTGCGCACCGTCGGTCCCGGGTTGGCGATCGCTGCCACCGGGGTCGGCGCGGGAGACCTCCTGGCCGCCATGCTGGCCGGGGCGAGCTTCGGGACGGCGCTCGTATGGGTGATCGTGGTCGGCGCGGCGCTCAAGTTCGGACTCAACGAGGGTGTCGCCCGCTGGCAGCTGGCAACCGGCACCACCCTGCTCGAAGGTTGGTGCCGGTACCTGGGCTGGCCCATAAAGGCGTACTTCCTGGTCTACCTGGTGCTCTGGAGCTTCATCGTCGCGGGAGGTCTGATGAGCGCCTGCGGGGTGGCGGCCCACGCCCTATGGCCCGTGCTCAGCATCCGCAGCTGGGGGATCGCCCACTCGCTCGTCGCTCTCGCTCTTGTGGCGGCAGGTCGATACATCCTCTTCGAGAAGGTGATGAAACTACTGATCGGATTGATGACCCTCACCCTCCTGGCCAGCGTGGCGATGGTCGGCCCGGATCTGGGATCGGTGCTGCGCGGGTTGGTACCGACGCTTCCGCCAGGATCCGCGGCCGCCACCCTGAGTCTGATGGGCGGTGTCGGCGGCAGCGTGACTCTGCTTGCCTATGGGTACTGGATCCGCGAGAAGGGATGGCGGGGCTCGGATTCCCTCGGCATGGTTCGGATCGATCTCACAGTGGGATATGTGCTGACAGGTCTCTTCGGGATCGCCATGCTGCTCCTTGCCGCGGCCGTGCTCGGCGGCAGCGGATCCATACCGGAGGGCAGCGAGAGTCTGATTGTGTGCGGAGACGCGATTCGCGACGCGACCACCCAGCGCTTCGGCGCCACCGCCGGCGGTGCGGCTGCGATGGTCTTTCTGGTCGGCGTCTGGGGTGCGATCTTTACGTCGACCCTGGGCGTATGGAACGGTGTGCCGTACATCTTCGCCGATTTTCTCAATACTCTCCGCGGCAGCTACGGAGAAAAAGTGAACACGAAAGGGCCAACGTACCGCGGGTTCCTCCTGTTCTTGGCCCTGCCTCCAATGGCGCTGCTCTTCCTCGACCGGCCGATCTGGATCATCAAGATCTACACACTAACCGGAGGCCTTTTTATGCCTCTTCTCGCCGGCACACTGCTTTGGCTCAACTCGAGGCGTTCTCTGGTGGGCGAGATGCGCAACCGGTCTGTGGCTACCGGCACCCTGGTGCTTGCACTGGCGCTTTTCGTGCTGATCGCAATGCGACAGCTGGCTGATATTCTCTGACCCATGAACAGTCAACCGCCACCCGGACCCTTTGCAGATCGCTGGTTCCTCGATCCAACGGTCGTGTTCCTCAACCATGGTTCTTTCGGCGCAACCCCCAAGGTGGTGCTCGAGGAGCAGACGAGGATTCAGCGGCGGATCGAGTCGGAGCCGCTCCAGTTCTTCGACCATCGCTATTTCGATGAGCTCGATGAGGCGAGGAGAGAGCTGGCCGGTTTCCTGGGCGCCCGGTCCGAGGACCTGGCTTTTGTCGCCAACGCGACGACCGGCGTCAACACCGTGCTCCGCAGCCTGTCCCTCGAACCTGGGGATGAACTCCTGGTCACCAACCACGAGTACAACGCCTGTCGCAACGCGCTCGATGCCGTGGCCGCCGGTACCGGGGCAAGGGTCGTCGTCGCACCGATTCCATTTCCACTCGCTCACGAAGACCAGGCGGTGGAGACCATCCTCGATCGCTTCAGCGAGAGGACCCGTCTGCTGCTCGTGGATCACGTCACCAGCCAGACCGGGATGGTGCTCCCGGTCAAGCGTCTCGTAAGCGAGGCCGGGGCTCGCGGAGTTGATGTGCTCGTTGACGGGGCACACGCGCCGGGGATGTTGGAGCTCGATCTCGACGGGCTGGGAGCTGCGTTCTACACCGGAAACTGCCACAAGTGGGTTTGCGCCCCCAAAGGTGCGGGGTTCCTTCACATCCGCGAAGACCGCCACGAGATGGTGCGGCCCCTGGTCATCAGTCACGGCGCCAATGCGGCCTCGACCCGGCGCTCACGCTTTCACCTCGAGCACGACTGGACCGGCACCAGGGATCCCAGCGCATGGCTGAGGGTGCCCGTAGCGATTCGCGAGATGGGGCAGATGCTCGAGGGAGGATGGCCCGAGCTGCGACGGCACAACCGTGAGCTGGTCCTGGCGGGTCGGAAACTCCTCTGCGACGCGCTCGGGATCGAACCCCCATGCCCCGATGCGATGATCGGCAGCCTGGCCTCGATCCCGCTGCCGGACGGCGAGGGTAGGCCGCTACACGACCTCTTTCCCTTCGATGCGTTACAGGAGGAGCTTTACGACGATTATCGGATCGAGGTGCCGGTGATCGCATGGCCGGCGCCGCCGAAAAGACTGATCCGGATCTCGGCTCAACTTTACAACCGAGCTGAACAGTACGCCTACCTCGGCAGTGTGGTGCGCAAGCTTGTTTCATAATCCACAGCGTTTCCAAGGGTGAGCAGATTTGGGTACCCAGTGGTGGCGGGCCCTGAAGGACCCACATACGGTGTCTTGTGAGGTCCAACCGTTGTAGGCGGGTCCTTTAGGGCCCGCCACCACGACGATTCGGAACCTGGTGGAATTCAAACGCTCCGTCGTCGGTTTGCTTGATCGAGTATTGCGAATGCGACTCGATTCAAAATTTCAAGGAGGAACAAATGACTTTCAAGTTGCCCGACCTGCCGTATGACACCAACGCCCTGGAGCCCCATATTGATACCCGGACGATGGCAATCCACCACGGCAAACACCATCAGGCCTACGTCAACAATCTCAACGCAGCCCTCGAGGGCCACCCGGAGTTGCAGGACAAAACCGCGATCGAGCTGGTGACGGATCTTGATGCCGTGCCCGAGAGCATCCGAACTGCGGTGCGCAACAACGGTGGTGGCCACGTCAACCACAGCTTGTTCTGGACCGTAATGGGGCCGAAAGCCGGGGGCTCGCCGTCGGGATCGCTGGCCGACGACATCGACAGTGCATTTGGATCTCTGGAAGCGTTCAAGGGTGAGTTCAGCACTGCCGCCAAGACCGTTTTCGGCAGCGGTTGGGCCTGGCTCTGCGTCGGCCCGGACGGCAAGTTGCTGGTGACCAAGACCCCGAACCAGGACAACCCGATCTCCACCGGCGAGGGAATCCCGATTCTCGGCCTCGACGTGTGGGAGCACGCATACTACCTCGAGTACCAGAACCGGCGCCCCGACTACATCGAGGCGTGGTGGAACGTCGTCGACTGGAATCGGGTCGAGGGCTATTACACGGCTGTCAAGGCCGGCGGGAAAGTGATGGACGTTGCCGATTGGGCGAGCGCGCAATGGCAGAAATTCGGCGAGATCCTCGGCAAGCTCACTGATTGAATCGGTGTGTTGGCGAACACGGGCGGAGGATTTTTCTCTGAATCCCGTGACGAATTCGGTTTTCCCGGTTATGATTTTCGGCGGAACCTATCGTTAATCTTTTTTTGGGAGGATTGAATTATGGGACAGTTGGGTAAATGGGCGTTCATCGTAGGGTTCGTGATTTGTGTGGTCGCCGGACTCGTGGTCGCCGAGCCATGGATGTATTGGGTCCTTGCAGTGCTCGGACTGATCGTCGGCTTCATGAACATCACCGCAGCGGAGACGCAGGGCTTCCTGCTCGCCTCAATCGCGCTGATGCTGTCGGCAACGTCGATCATCGCCATTCCGTTCATCGGGCTGGCCGTTACGGCGGTCCTCGCCAACGTCGTGGTGTTCATTTCGGCAGCGGTGCTGGTCGTGGCCGTCACATCGCTCTTCGAGATCGCAAAGGACTGAGCAGCGTCGATCAAGTTTTTTGACTCCCCCGGATTGCGATGCGATCCGGGGGAGTTCTTTGTCTGGCTCAGAACGTGAACGTCGCGCCGACCGAGAACATGTAGACTTTGTCTGCGTTCCCTAGCTCAAACCGCTCGCCCTCGGCACGCACCGCCAAGGAACCGAGCCGGAGGGCGGCCCCAAGGCCCCAGACGACGTCGATTCCGTCATCCGATTCGTGCTCCACGATGTTCTCGAAAGCGGCCCGGATGTCGGCGTCCCACGATATGAGACCGAGCTTGGCGAACACATCCACGGGACCGATGGGCAGGAACCCGACCGCGAACGCATCCCAGCCGTCAACGCCGATCCTCGCGTTGATATCATCACCGACGGCGTCGCTTGGGCTGCCGAGATCGACATAACCCGCCTCCACCCCGAGGAAGCTCATGAAGCGATAACCCGCAAAGAGCTTGTAGGCGAAGTCGCCACCGGAAAAATTTAGCTCGCCGAGCTCTTCGTCAAATTCGCTGACCTTGATCGATGAACCGCCGATGCTCGCACCTACGTAGAGACCGTTATCCGCGGCCGCGGCAGGGATAGCCGCCACCGCCAGGATCGCAACCAGGCACAGTATGTATCTTTTCATTTCCTGAAAATCCCCCTTCAATCGTTGGGCTGGTTCTTTAGACAATTTTACGTCATAGCGTGGATCTGGTTTCTCCTTTCGCTGATATTAGGCTACCGTGCCGTGGTGTTTGAGACAGACATCATTGGGGGATTGGAATGGCCTCGATTCGGCCTCGTGACTGGCGAGGGCAAATGAAGGGCGTGGTCGAAACGACGCGGGCACGGATCGCTTCATACGTTCGGCAGACGCCCTGCCGTGAGTCTGCCGCGCTCGCAGAGGCGATTGGCGGTACAGTGTTTCTCAAGCTGGAAAACCTCCAGACCACAGGTTCCTTCAAGCTCCGCGGCGTCACCAACAAGATCCTCT
>JAOZUP010000309.1 GCA_029938595.1 Thermoanaerobaculales bacterium
TGCCGCTGATGTGGTTTGCCCGGGCGTACGAATCGCGGGTGATGGTGGTCTACAATCTGACCCTGCTGTCCCTGCTCTTGCTGCTGATACGGCAGGATCCCTTCCGATTCCACCAGGGGCTCACCGCGGCCATGATTCCGATGGACGGGCAGGGGTTGAACCCGCTGCTCCAGAACCCGTGGATGGTGATCCACCCGCCAATCATGTTCATCGGTTACGCCGCATTGGGTATCCCGTTCGCCTTCGCGATCGCTGCCCTGTGGATGCAGCGCTACGACGAATGGACCAAGGTCTCGATGCCCTGGGTTCTGTTGGGGTTGGCCACGCTTGGCACGGCCATCATGCTCGGCGGTTACTGGGCCTACGAAACCCTCGGGTGGGGCGGTTACTGGGGTTGGGACCCGGTGGAGAATGCCTCCCTCGTACCCTGGCTCGCAACCCTCGCGCTGACCCACGGGATGCTCCTGCAGCGGGGGCGCAACCGGTTCCGGCGCCTCAATCTGGTGCTCGCGATCTCGGCCTTCCTGCTGGTGGTCTATGCCACCTTCCTCACCCGCTCGGGTGTGTTAGCGGACTTCTCGGTCCACTCCTTCGTCGATCTCGGCATCACCGGCATGTTGGTCTTCAACATGGGATTCTTCATTCTCATGTCGGTGGGTCTGCTGATGTACAGATGGCGTGAGATCCCGACCGAGGTCGGCGATGAGCCCTTCATGTCGCGCACGATATTCTTCGTGATCGGCATCCTTCTCACCATCCTGATCGGGCTGGTGGTCCTTTTCGGGACATCGGCGCCGCTGATCTCCAGGCTGTGGGGCCAGCCGGCGCAGGTCGGGCCCGACTTCTATAACCGGATGGGATTCTGGCTTGCGGTGATCTTCGCCGCCTTCGTGGGTGGAACACCGTTCCTGGGTTGGAGTCGCGCCCGCAAGGGGTGGCGCCGGTATCTCGCAATCACGCTGGTCATCACCGCGGCTTTGACCGGCCTCGGGATCGCCATCGGGTTGCACGGCGTACCGGCAATCATCTACGTTGCCGCCGCGCTCTTCTGTCTGATCGCCAACGGATGGGCGGCGTTTGAGTACGGTAAAAACGGCCGTTGGCGGATGGCGGGCGGGCCGGTCGCTCACGTCGGTCTCGGTCTGCTCCTCCTCGCCTTTCTGACCACCGGCTGGTTCGATCGCGAGCACAAGGTGCGGCTGGCTGAAGGTCAGCCGGCCGAAGTACTTGGTTACACGATGACCTTCCGCGGTGTGGAGAAACCGACCCCACAGGCGAGAGATGCCATGGTGATCGAAGTGACGTCGCCGCGCGGCCGCAACTTCGTTCTCAAACCGCGAATGTGGGTCAATGAGAAATCCAACCAGCTGGTCGCCAATCCCGATATCAAGTCCTTTCTCGCCAAAGATCTCTATGTGGCGCCGGTGGAGTTCAAGCCCGGCAGCGAGGCGCCGGTCTCGGGTCGGCTGGTGCTGGCAAAGGACCAACCCGCCTCTTTCCGAGACTGGACCCTGACCTTCCGCGGATTCGACTTGACGAATCAGAATGCGGTGCCCGGCGCACTGACTGTAGGTGTCGTCGTGGAGCTCGAGCGGCCGGACCTTGATCCGGTCAAGCTCGAGCCGTCGGTGGTGTCGACCGACGGCGGTGTGCAGGCGGTCGCGGTGGACATCCCCGGCGTCCCCGGCGCCAAGCTGCGAGCAACCGGAATGAGCGTCGACCAGGGAGTGGTCCGGGTCGAGCTTCTCGGGCTCGGCGGCGGCATCGGCCGTACGGTGTTGCTGAGCAAGGGCGAGACCGTGGCCTACAAGGAGCTTCGGATCACTTTCGATGATTTTGACCTCTCGGACTTTGACCCGGAGGCGGGGAAGATCAACTTCGGTGTGGTCTTTTCGGTCGTGCGCGGGGGTGAGAACATCGAGGTCGTAGCGACGTATCGCGGCGGCATGGGGGGCGAGCCGCAGGTGACCCCGGCGATGGTGCCGGGGACCGGTGGAATCACCCTGAGCCCGGGGCGCGTCGATGCGGAGGAGGGCAAGGTACAGCTGCAGATCTATGATCCAGCGGTGGCCTCCGAAGGCGTGACACCGGCAAGCCTGGTGATCGACGTCTCGACCAAACCGCTGATCTCGCTGGTCTGGATCGGCACCATTCTGGTGGTCATCGGGATCGGCATGGCGTTCGCGATACGGCGGAAGGACGTCGCCACGATTCCCATCGAGGGCTGATGCCCTCGGTAGTTTTGAGTTCTTAGTTTTGAGTTTTTAGTTCCACACCTCCACCCGGACCTTCATGGGGGCGAGAAGACCGGGCGTTGCATTCTACCCATCGGGATGCAATAACGCCTCGTATTCGTCCATCCCTTCGAGCGGTTCGAAGAGCACCCGGTGAATATCGTGGAAGTAGTAGAAAGAACCCCATCCCTCGGCGCGAGATTGGCTCAGCAGCTCCATGGCCTGGTTGCGGTGGCCCAGCCATGCTGCGATGGCGGCGCGATAGTGGGCCGGCCAGCCCCTCCGTTGGCTTCCATAGATTCCTGCCAATGCGCTGTCGATGGAGTGAGCGGTCTCGAGATCACCCCTTCTCGCCGCCACTGTCCCGAGCCATCCGTCGACTCCGAGCGATTGGAAGGCGGTCCCCCCATCTTTCATCGATCGAACGGTCTCGAGCACCAACTGCGCCTGGTCGAGCGCGTCGGCCAGAACCAGGGCCTGAGCGCGCAGCCAACCCTCGACGAAGGCTTTGTTCGGGTCGGCACGGTCGTCGAGCGGGGTGAGCGCCCTGCGGGCGAGCTCGCGAGCCAGGTCGGGACGGCCGTGGGCCCGCGCAGTGGCTGCGGCCTCTATCAGCAGGTTGGCCGGCGTCAGGCCTGTGTCGGTGCTCAAGGCCCTGGCGGTGACCTCCTCGAAGCCCATCTCGTCACCCAGGGCGGTCAGCGCCCGCGCCTCGGCCACCAAGAGATCATGGTTCGTAGGGAAAACCTCCAGCCCGGACCGCGCTGTACGAAGCTCTTCTGAGTGGTTGCCGAGGATGTGGTGGGACGTGGCACATCGGAGGAAATCCTTGACGAAGAGAGGATTGTTCGCCACGCTCAAGAACGCCTTCTCGCCGATCACCGCCGACGCCGCTGCAATGGATTCCCTCGGACGGTTGAGAGCCGACGCGTTGCCGGAAATCAGATGCTGGACGACAAGGTCATCGGGGACGATGTCCTCGATTCGACGAAGCAGAGCCAGGCCATCCCTTCGCCGGTTTTCCTGTCCCGCCAAGAAATAGTCGAGCCAGAGCCGCTCGAAATCGGTGAGAACCGGTCGGCGCTCGTCGAGACGGGCCAATACCCCGGCGCCGGCCGCCTGGCGCCCCCCATTTCGATATGCCACCGACAGGCGAAATTTGGCAGAGGTGAAGTTTGGGTCGAGCTCCACCGCGCGCTCGAGATGGTTGATCGATGCGATTGGATCTACGGCAAACAGCTCCGAACCGGCGATGAACTCCTGATAAGCCTCGAACACCGGAACGTGAGACATCAGTTGGAAGTGGGCATGGGAGTGGAGATGGGTTGCGATGACTCCAACGGTTCGTTGGACCACCTGGTCCAGGGCCTCGGATATCCTGTCCCGGTCGGTGATGGACGCGGGGATGGCGTACAGCAATGCGGACTCTCGCACATCCACCAATCGGGCCTGCACCTCAACCTGGCCCTCATGAAGGTAGAGCGTGCCACCGACGGCCAACCCCGCCCTCGAAGCCCGTGCTGCGGAGCACAGGGAGTCGATCACGTCGTCGGGCTGATCGATGTTCGCCTGGACTGCTCGAGCCAGCCCCGAATCAGATAGTTTGGTCACCAGCCGGTCGCGAGCGAGCAGTGCAGCGGCATCGAACGACTCGTCACCGGTACGGTTGACGAACGGTCCGACCAGAACCAGCTCGGGATCGAGTGGGCGACCTCGTGTCTGAAGGACGAAGGTCACCACCACCGCTACCGCGAGCAGGACGGCCGCGACCGCGATCACCAGGATGGTCCTTGATTGCGGCGGTGAAGCTTGTGCGTTGTCGGCGGTCGATGACGACACGGGTTCGACAGCCGCTACCAGGCGATACCCCCGCTTGGGGATGGTCTCGATGTAGCGTGGGTGGCGCGCGTCGTCTCCCAGCGCACGGCGAAGCTCGGCGATGGTGTTGGTGAGGGTCCCCTCGGAGATGATGCGCCCTTCCCAGACGGAGTCGATGATGGCGTTCTTCGACACGACCTCGGGGGCGCTCGATGTCATGAAGACGAGCAGATCCATCGCCTTTGGCTCGAGGTGTCGCGTCTCCTGCTCGGACACCAGCTCGTTGTGGCGCGGTCGCACCTCCCAATCACCGAGCATGAAAGGTCCGATCGGCTTTGCGGAACGTGCTGGCTCTGGGTGCATTGCGGCCCCATTGTAGTCGCTCCCCGACGCTCGGGGCACCGGGAACGGGATAACCACGCCGCCGACGCCCGCGACCGTCCGACTGGAGTGTCGCCTCCGATGCACCATCACCCCCTCGGGAAACAGGCGGACCCGGGCGCAGGACCCGGGTCCGCCGGCAGTGCCTACCGGCCCGGCACGAAGATCGAGTCGTTGGAGCCGTTGTCCACCACCGAGGCATAGGTGAAGAACGCTGCTCCAATCGTCGAGGAGCTCACGACCGCGAAAGCGTCGTGCAGGTCGTCGAGTGCCTTTGTCGACTCGAGGCTCGAGAACACGTCGTTGATCTGGCGCGATTCGAATGGCTCGACCTCCAACCGGAGGTCGCCGAGCGAAGCGCCGTCCGCGGCAAAAAACTGTACATCGACCCAGATCGAGATCGCCGACGCGCTGACCACGCCGATATTGGTGCGGGCGCCGTCGTCATTCTGTAGCTGGATGAGGTGCCGGTGTTGACCGGGGCCGGCCGCTGTCGCAGCGTCCCTGCCCTCGATGTACACGCTGTGTGAGGCCTCCCCCTCGGAGGTCGCGGTCCGGGCCGATGCGATGAGGTCCCCGCGAACCGAGGTGATCCTCAGGGTGGCGGCGCCCGTGGTGTGGAAAAGAC
>JAOZUP010000310.1 GCA_029938595.1 Thermoanaerobaculales bacterium
GGCACCGAGGTCATCGGCAAGGCGGGCTACGGCGAGGGGGCCCGCTACTGGGTCGACGGCAAGGCCGACCCCAAGGGCGAATGCGGCATCAACACCTCGGGAGGATTGATCGCCAAGGGCCACCCGGTCGGGGCCTCGGGGTTGGCGATGATCGGCTGGTGCGCCTGGCAGCTCCAGGGGAAGGTGCCGGAAGAACTGCAGGTCCCGAACCCGAAGATGGCTGCGACCTTCAACATCGGTGGGCCGATTTGCGCTTCGGTTTGCACAGTTCTCCGCCGGGCGGAGAACTGAGTTAAGAGTTTTGAGTTCCCGCCCACCCTCCCCAATTCTCCGGGTGGGCGGCATTCCTAATTCCTAATTCCTAATTTCTAATTCGGGACAGGGAGGAACATGAAGCAGGAACTTCAGCCTGACCGTAGCGGTCACCTTGAAGTAGGCGAGCAGAGGATCTGGTGGGAGTACTTCGGCAAGGGCGACCGCGAGGTGGTGTGCCTGCTCAACGGCCTCGCCATGCACACCAAGGCCTGGTACGGCTTCCTACCACAGCTGATTGATGACTACGACGTGATCCTCTACGACTTCCTCGGCCAGGGCGAGTCATCAAAAGAGGACGTCCCCTATTTCATCGACGAGCTCGCGCGCCATCTGGCGCTGATCATGGACGAAAACGGCATCGACAAGATCCACCCTATGGGCATCTCATACGGCGGCTTCATCGCACTCGAGTTCGCCCGCCTCTACCCTGAGCGGCTCCACACGCTGGTGTTGTCGGGGATCCTGGCCAGCCGCGAAAAGCTCTTCGACATGTACCAGGACATCTCGCTTCTCTTTTACCGCGGTGACAAGGCGGTCTTCGAGCTTTACACCCACTATATGTACGAGAAGATCTTCTCCGAGCGCTTTGTAAAAAATATCTCCGAAGAGCAGCTCGCGGCCATGCGTCAGCGCTTCTACGACCGCTTTGTGGACTACCGCTTCTGTTTGATCCGGCTCACCGAGGCACAGGATCCGTTCTTCGAGACCATCGACGAGCGGGTGGCCGGCTACCGCGAGGTGACCGCGCCGACCCTCATCCTGGCCGGTGCCCACGACCGCGCGATTCCGCTGTGGCAGCAGGAAAAGCTGGCTGACATCTTCCCCAACAGCCGCTACGAGCTGGTGCCGGAGAGCGGGCACGTGGTCTACATCGAACGCCCGGACATCTTCTTCCCAGCCCTCAAGCGCTTCATGGCCGCCAAGTCCGTTGATTTTGATATGCCGACCGGTGAGGATGCGGGGCGAACCCGGTGATTCTCTACCATCGCATCGACGGTGAGGGTGAGCCGCTGCTGTTGCTCAACGGCGTCGCCATGAGTGCGTCCTCGTGGGAGCCCGTCGTGCGGGTTTTGGAGGAGAGCTTCCGTCTCTTGCGCTGCGACTTCCGCGGCCAACTCATGATGCTCGGGGAGCAGCCCGCCGACGTGGCAGGCCACGCGGAGGACGTGGTGGCGTTGCTGGATCACCTGGAGATGGAGACTGCCAACATCGTCGGTACATCGTTTGGCGGGGTGATCGCTGCGCTGGTGGCCGGACGCTATCCCGACAGGGTGCAGTCTCTGATCACTATTGCGGCCGCAGCCGATTTCGACGGTCAGATGGCCGATGAGGTTGAGCGCTGGAAGGTGGCCTGCCGGCGCTCCCTCGACGGCGGTGACCGCGGCCACCTCTCCGACGTTCTCGAGCCGGTGGTTTACTCACCGGCCTACATTGAGAGCCACAACGAGGAACGCGGTATGCGGCGGACCCAGATCGGTGCCCTGCCCGATCTTTGGTTCGAGGGACTCATCGGGCTGCTCAACACGGCCCACTCGCTGCGATTGCGGGATGAGCTGGCGGCGATCCGGTGCCCGACCATGGTCGTGGCGGCCGAGTTCGACGCTTTTGTTCCGCTCGATCGGACACGTGGCCTTGCTGAGTCCATCGGTGGCGCGCGGTTCGAGATCATAGAGGGCGCCGGCCACGCGGTGGTGGTGGAGAAGCCGCAACGTGTCGCCGAGCTGTGCCTGGAGTTTCTGGCAAACGTCGAAAGGTTTTGACGTTCAACGTTCAACGTTCAACGTTTAAACGGTTAACGTTCTAACGTGCGATGTCTTCCGAGTGGCTCTGCCATAATCGGCGGGATGATTGACCCGGCATCTGTAATTGTGGGTGCTCCGTGCTGAGTTCGGGCTTTGCCGTGGGAGTCCTGTCAGGGGCGGTGGTCCTGTGCGGAGCCACCGCTCAGATCCACCTGCTGCTGGCTCGGCTGGTCCAGACGAAGACCGGATACATTTGGCCGGTCGCATGGCTGCTGCTGGCCCTTGGCGCCGGCGGTGGGATTTTCAACCTGGTCCTGCCGGTTGCGGGAACTCGCGGTGCCGGCGGCGCGCTGGTGCTCGCGGGTCTGTTGGCGATGGGTGCCGCTCTCGACTGGAGGAACACTGGGCAACCCTCGGATCTCTCGGGCCTTTGGTGGATCCTGGGCCCGGCCGGAGTCCTGATGGTCCTCGCCGCTCTGTTGCCGCTGGCCACCTGGAGGATGATCCTCGGCGCGGCCCTCCTGCTTGCGCTGGCATGGGTAGCGTGGCGGGTTCGGGTGCTTGTGGAGAGGACGCTGCCGCGCCTTCTCTTCATCGCCGGGCTGACGGTCCTCGGCGGGTGGGCCGCGGCCACGCTCTTCGCTCCGGTCGGCACGGTCATCGGCGCGCCAGTGGCGGTCATGGCCGGGGCCCTTCTCCTCGGCTTCGGTATTCTGGCAGTGGCCTCCTTGATTGCGGTCGTTACCGCAGATTTCGGTGCGCTCGAGGAGGAAATCGCCGAGCTCGGGGAGACCCACCAGCACCTCCTCCGGCTGGCCGAGTCGGACCCGCTCACAGGCTGCCCGAGCCGACAGGCTCTGCGGGCGTGGTTCGAGCGCTGGGAGGGGGGAGAGCCGGTGTCGGTGGTGCTGATCGACATCGATAACCTCAAGCGAATCAACGACCGCCACGGTCACAAGGCCGGTGATGAGGCCCTGCGGCTGGTGGCCGGGGTGCTCAAGGAGTCGATCCGGCCTGGCGACCTCGTGGTGCGGTGGGGCGGTGACGAGTTTGTGGCGGTGCTCCGCGGCGCCGCTCACGACGCCGCCACGCGGCGATTCACGACTCTGATCGGCACCCTCGAGGAGGCCGCCGAGGGCTTCCCGTACGAGGCGTCATTGCGTGTCGATTGGGGTGTTTCCTCCTGCCTGACGGCGTCTGATATATCGCGGTCGCTGGCCGAGGCCGACGAGCGCATGTACGCCATGAAGCGGCGCCGGCGGCGCGATTCCGGCGGAGACAGATGAATTTGTATTCAAGCCCTGGAGGGGCGACAGATTTCGCCAGCGGCGTGAGCCGCTGGCATTGTTGGTTGATTTGCATGCCTCCGCTCTCTCTTGAGGCATCACCGCGAAGTTTCGTCGGTGACGACGATCGTGCCTTCAGCCTCGATCATCACTTGAACTTCCTTGGCGACCCGTAGGACAAACGTGCTGGGATCGTCGAGGCCCCACTCGACATACGGAATCTCGAACTCGGCACCGGCGGTGAAGCGTCCGCCGTTGATCTGGATCCTTAGCGGGATGCTGATCTCGTGCGATTGACCGAGGATCTCCATTTCGCCGTGTAGCGTGACCTCACTCGTACCCTCGAGCGCGAGGTTGCCTTCGAGGCGCCGGGCCCGCAGAACGATCCGTGGATTGTCGGCCGTGCGCAGCACTTTGGCATGCATCTTCTTGTCGCGCCTCGTGTTGCCGGTTTCGGCGGTGGTCGCATCGATCGCCACCTCGCCCGCCATGACTCCGTCGTCAGTGTTCAAACGAAGCGAGGCCGAGGCCGAGGCTGTACCGCGGACGGTATGCATGGTGGCCTTGAGCTTGAAGCTGACCGAGGTGAGCTGCGGATCCATCTCGATCTGCCACTCCTCAGCCGACGCTGGTGCGGCGGCTAGGATGAGGCCGAGGGCCCCAGCCGCGATCCTGTGGGCGCCGGGCGTCACAGGTCGAACCGCAGCATGGTTCTCAGGTTCACCAGCGGATCGTTTTCCGACGAGGTGGACGGCGGGCGCACGACGGAGAGTGGGCTGTAGAAGAGCTCCACGGCGAGCGAGGTTCGACCTCCCAGCCGCCAGGAAGCGCCTCCGTTAACCGACCAGGTCCAGCCGTCGGCGAGCAGGAGCGATCGGTCGTGGAAGCCGAATGTCTGGGCGTCGACCTGGAACTCCATGTCCATGTAGTTGGCCGCGAGGCCCCAGTGGAAGTCCGTCTTTCGGTACCGATAGCCGCCGGTGAAGGCCGCACCCAGGTAGTTGAGACTGAGCTCGTCCGTCGAAGGGGCCTCGCACCCCCAGATGTTGCCGGGAGAACCCGGCGGCGACGAGGCATCCTCCTCCGAGCAGGTGAGATCCCCCTTGACGGTGCCGATCTGGCCGTAAACCCGGACTCCCAGCGTCCACGGACCGGTCGAGTAGACCGGCCGTTCGAGCGCGACGGAGAAGAGGTTGGATTGTACCCCCCGCAGCTCGACCGGTGGCACCCAGGCAACATCGAGAGAGATCTTCGCCGGCAGACCGATGGTCAGTCGCGGCCGGGCGAAGACCGGCAATCGGTTAAGGTCCTCGACCTTGGCGCCGCCGAAGCCGACCCGGCGCTGATCCTCGTCGAGGTGGGGGATGGTGTCGAGCTCGAGACCAATCTCGAAGGACCACGGCTCGCGGGCGCGCGGCGGTCCCAACCCGGTTAGCAGGCTGACCGAGCTGAAGAACTTCATCGCCCACGCTTCGGGTCGGTCCCAGTCCAGCTCCTCGACGTCGTCGATCACTTGCGCCGACAACGGGCTTGCCGTGACGATCGTCAGACACATAATCGTTAGTTTCAGGGTGTGATTCAAGGACCGACCTCCCCAGCCCGGTCTTCTCGCCGGGTGTCTACTGCGGACTGCGAATGGCAGCGATCTGTCGTGCTTTTCGCAAATCGCGCTCCTCGCCGTAGAGCTACTACGCCTGCGTCGCCCGATCCGCGA
>JAOZUP010000311.1 GCA_029938595.1 Thermoanaerobaculales bacterium
AACTCGTCGCGATCGCGGAATCTCCGCTTCGCTGCGATTCCGCGGGGCGCGGTCCCGTCCTGTTGCCCCCGAGGTCGGCGCGGCGGCTTCGCCGCCCATGGCGCTGCCGCTGCGGGCCTCTGCTGCGGCCCGCGATACGCCGCAATCTGGCGGTCGCAAGCGACCGCCATCTCACGACGTCTCGCGGCCCTCGCGACGAGGCCCTCCGCAACAGCGCCACGCCGACTGTGGGCTTCCGGTGGAGGATGCAGGTTGGGGCGGCAAATCCGAAATCCGAAATTCAGCGCGGTGGGAACGTTCGAACGTTTAACGTTCAAACGTTCAACATCCTCGAGCCGTCAGGCGAGAAAGCGCCAGCCGATGGCGAGGACGGCTGCAGCGAAATAGCCGGCGGCGAGATCGTCGGCGACTATGCCGATTCCGCCCGGCAATCGCTCGAAGGAGCGGATTGGCCATGGCTTGAGGATGTCGAAGAACCGGAAGAGGAGAAAACCCGCCAAGGCAAAGATTGCCAGGTGGGTGGTGCTCTGAAGCGGCACGAAGGGCAGCGCCACGAGGTAGGTCAGCCATTGGCCGGCGATCTCGTCGATCACGATGGGTCTGGGATCCGTATCGTCCCTTCGCTGAGCCTCGACCTCCGACGCCCACGTACCGAGCGCAGCGGCCACGAACAGACCGATTGCAGTGATCACGATGCGCACCGTGGCGGCGGGAAAGGCTGTACAGGCTCCCCACCAAAGCAGATATGCGGGCAGCGAGCCGACGGTTGTTCCCGGCGCGGGGATTCGATCCCCGAGACCCCCGATTGTGGCGATGGCGCGAGCGAGCCGAGCGTTGTTGGTCATCCTTCGCCTCCACGAGTCAGGACCGCGATCAATTTGTTGTGGAACCCCCCAAAGTCGCCCGAGGAACAGCCTATCACGACGTCTCCTTCAGCAATGACCTCGGCTAGAATCTCGACCGGATCCTCATCATCAGCCGGCATCACCGGCACCACACCATGCTTGGTCAAACGCTCGGCGAGGGCCGTGCGATCCAGAAGCTCGCTCTTGTCGAGGCGGTTGCGGTGGTACGGCACCGCCACCATCACGACGTCAGCGCCGGCCAGCGCATTCACGTAGGCGTCCTCGAACGCTCGTCGAGCGGCGGTGAGTGACCGCGGCTCGAAGGCAATGACCAGTCGGCGATTCGGCCAGCGCTGGCGCGCAGCGGCAACCGTCGCCTCGATGGCCGTCGGGTGGTGGGCGAAGTCGTCCACCACGGTGACACCTGAGACCTCGCCGACAACTTCCATCCGCCGTGCAACTCCGGGGAAGCGCGTCAGGGCTTCAGCCGCGGTTGCCGGCGGCACGCCGGCGGCGATGGCAGCGGCGACGGCCATTGCGCCGTTTTGAAGGTTGTGAAGTCCGGGGTGGTCCAGCTTGAGTCGACACCGCTCCCCCCGCCACTCGATTTCCGCTGTACTGGCATCCGGCCCGCCCGACCAGGTCATCATGCGGAGGTCGCAGTCGGCATCCGGGCCGACCTTGATCAGAGGTGCGGTGGCGTCGCGGCACGCGGCGAGAGCGCCCTCACTCCACGCATTGGCGATCACCGCCCCGTTGCGAGGAACCTGGGCCGAACCGGCGCGAAAGGCGGTCAGGACGGCATCTAGATTTGGGTACAGATCCGCATGATCGAACTCAACCGGCCCGATGAGAAAAAGGTGCGGACGGTAATGGAGGAACTTCGGTCCGCGGTCGAAAAAGGCGGTGTTGTACTCGTCACCCTCTATGACCAGGTGAGGCCCGTTGCCGAGGCGGAATCCCCGCCGGTTCCATTGCGGCATACCGCCGATAAGGTACGACGGCTGCAACCCCGCCTGCTCGAGAATCCAGGACAGCATGGCAGAGGTTGTTGTCTTGCCGTGGGTGCCCGCCACTACCAGACTCTGCGGGCCGCGAGCCAGCACATAGTGGGCGACGGCCTCCGCCTGGGAAAGGTGGGGAAGACGGCGATCGAGGACGGCGGCCACCTCCGGGTTGTGCCGAGGCACGGCGTTGCCGATGATGACCCGATCGAGATCGGGAGGAATGAGCGCGGGGTCGAAGCCGAGGCGTGCCGTGATGCCGAGCTCGCTGAGAAGAGTGCTCATCGGCGGATAGAGCTGTGAGTCCACCCCTTCGACCCGATGCCCCGCTTCATGGAGGAAACCGGCCAGTGGTGCCGTCGCCGTACCGCCGATGGGAAGGAAGTAGAGGAATTCGCGCGAACCGCCGTATAAGTTCTGCAAAAATATGCCCTCCTGGGTTGCCGGTCGCCAGACCCGCTCATAATATTGTCCCTGTTTGTGGAAAAGATGACAAGGAGGATTGCAGATGACCAAATACCGATTCGTACTTTTGACCTTGGCCTCGCTGGTCGTGTTGGTGGCGGCTGCCGGAGCGGTTGCGGATGCGGCCGACGGCCCCAAGCTGGTGGTTCCGGAGAAGATCAAGGACATGGGCGTCGTGGCTCAGGGAGAGGTGCTCAACGTCGACTTCGCGCTTGTCAACGAGGGTGATGAAACCCTCGAGATCAAGGCTGTCCGGCCGACCTGCGGCTGCACGGTTGCCGATTTTGATCGCGAGATTGCGCCCGGAAAGACCGGGTACGTCAAGGCCAAGCTCGAAACCCGAGATTTTTCGGGACCGATCTCCAAGTCGATCCTGATCATGACTAACGACCCTCAGGATCCGACCATGACCGTGGTTATCAAGACTGAGGTCCACCCCTATGTGGAGGTGCTGCCGCGCCCCCTGGTTCGTTTCAACGCCGTCCTCCACGAGCCCATGAATCAGAAGGTCACCGTGGTTGCCGGAAGTGAGGACAAGGATTTCAAGGTCATGGGCGTCAAGAGCAGCGTGCCGTTTCTGATTGCCAGCGTGCGTCCGTTGCCGTCAGACGCGCTGCTCGCAGGTAAGTCGCCGCAGCAATACGAGGTCTCGCTGTCGATGAAGGATGACGCACCTGTGGGGCCGGTCAACGCTGTGCTCGAAATCGAAACCAATCACCCCAAGGCCAAAATAGTGCCGATCAAGGTTTTTGGTGTGGTGCGTGCGCTTCTGCACGTGACGCCTTCCCAGATACAATTCGGATCGGTATCGGCCAAGACACAGCCGGGCCGCAATCTCATTGTGGTAAATAACCGCACCGGCAATGTACCGGTGAAGGTAACCGGGGCGACAGTCAACGACGCCGCCTTTGCTGCTGAGGTAGTGACCATCGAAGAGGGAAGGCGGTACCAGGTCACCGTGACCGTTAAATCCGACGCCAGCCCGGGCCCGCGGGATGCGACACTCACTCTGAAGACCACCGACGCCGAGTTCCCGAAGATCGAAGTCCCGGTGCGGGCAACGATCAGCTGAGAGTTAAGAGTTGAGAGTTAAGAGTTAAGAGTTGAAACCCCTAACCCGTCAGGTCTCACGCGTTTGGGGTTAGGAAGTTAGGAAGTCAGGGGGTAGGACGGTGGGTTCTCATGCCTTACCTCCTCACCTCCTCACTTCCTCACCCTAAACACGCAATAATCATGGGATCGGCAACATGCTTCGCACTCTAGGCATTGAAACCTCCTGCGACGAGAGCGCGGTGGCGGTTCTCGACTGCGACGGCGCGGTGGAGGTGAATCTGCTGTCCAGCCAGATCACCACCCACGCTCCTTATGGGGGAGTTGTTCCGGAGCTTGCCTCACGGGAGCACCTGAAGGCACTGCCACATTTGGTGAAACATGCGCTTGAAAATGCGCTCGACCCGATCGAGATGGTCGCTGTCACCGCTGGCCCCGGGCTTGTTGGAGCGCTACTTGTAGGGGTTCGGTTCGCCGCCGCATTTGCCTGGGGAAGGCGTATCCCGCTGGTGGCGGTGGACCATCTCGAGGGTCATCTCGTGTCGCCCCTACTCAATCTCGACGGCCGGCCGGCACGACCCGAACCCGAGCGCATGCTGGCGCTTGTCGCCTCGGGAGGGCACTCGAGCTGGTACGCAATCGAAGGCGGGAGTCGGCAACGCCTCGGACGTACCCGTGACGATGCGGCGGGGGAATGCTTCGACAAGGTGGCGCAGGTCCTCGGCCTGGGGTACCCGGGCGGGCCGGCGATCGACGAGTTGGCCCGGCGCGGCAATCCGGAGGCAGTGCCGTTACCAAGGCCACGGCTCAAAAACGCACCGTTTGACTTCTCGTTTTCGGGCTTGAAGTCGGCGGCCGTCCGGTGGATCCAAGAGCACGACTTACGAGGCGCAGGTTCCAACGGCATGCGCCGGGAAGTGCTCGATCTCGCGGCTTCCTTCGAGGTGGCCGTGGTGGAACAACTGCTGAAGCCGTTGGAAGAGTTGACCATGCGTCATCGACCGCAGGCGGTTGCAGCCTCCGGGGGGGTGGCGGCCAACACTTTGCTGCGTGATCGTTTGACCGACTGGGGTGCACGACAAGGGATCGAGATCCTTTTGCCGGTGCGCGCGCTGACCACCGATAACGGCGTCATGATCGCCCATGCCGGGCAACTCGCACACCAGTCGGGACGAGTGGACGATCCTCGCCGGCTCGATGCTCGGGCGCGTGAGGTATGGCAGCCTCCAGGGATGCGCAAGCAGCTTGATTGTCCGGTAGCGGACGATCCGCGCTAAGCCGAAGATGAGTGATTCTAACCGGCGATCAGCATCAAGAGGTTGGCGTATCTCATCCGGCAGAACCACTCATCTTAGGCTAGAATCTCGAGAGGTGAGGGAGGATTGATGAAGAAATCGGTCGCGCGAGAGTACTACGAAGCCATACTGGTGGCCTTCATCCTCGCGCTCTTCGTACGCACTTTTGTGTTCGAGAACTTCAAGATCCCATCCGGTTCGATGGAGGAGAATCTCCTGATCGGCGATCACCTGGTGGTCAACAAGTTCATCTTCGCGGGGAATGCCGACAGCATTCTCCATCGCCTCTTTCCCTATCGCGGGCCGCAGCGGGGCGATGTGGTGGTTTTCAAGTTTCCCGAGGATACCCGCCGAGATTTCATCAAGCGATGCGTCGCCGTGGCTGG
>JAOZUP010000031.1 GCA_029938595.1 Thermoanaerobaculales bacterium
ACCGATCATGCGATGCAGCGTCCCGGGCGTGATGTGGAACACCGCCCCGGCCTCGAGATAGTGGGATTCGAGGTGGTCCTCATCGTCCCCAGTCACCAGTTCGAGCTCACCGTCCAGAACGCGGAGAGTCTCCTCCTTGACCTCGTGGTACTGGAGGCTCAAGGCCTCTCCCTCTCGGATGAAGAGGATCTTGCCGACATAATTGGCCGTCTCGGCAAAGATTTCCTCGTGACCCCAGGGCTTGTCGACGACACGTGCTGACACTCGCATATTTTCCTCCCAACCCGGTGAGAAAACCGGGCTAGACCGAGATCTTGGTCTTGGCTAGCAAAAAGGCCAGGCGCTCGAGGAGGTACTCTTCGACCTCCCGGGCAGTGATCAGCTTCAAGGCCTGGCGCGCGATGGCGGCGGCCTCACGGAAGGAAAGTTGTCTCACGAGGGCCCTGACCACCGGAATCGCCTGCGGGTTCATGCTGAATTTCTCCAAACCGAGACCCACAAGCACAGGCACCATCAGGGGGTCCGAGGCCATCTCACCGCACATGGAGACCGCGACGCCCTCGGACTTGCCGGCATCGATAACATTGGCCACGAGACGAAGAACGGCCGGGCTCGTGGGACGGTACAGATCGGCGACCAGATCGTTCGAACGATCGACAGCGAGCGAGTACTGGATGAGATCATTGGTGCCGATGGACATGAAATCCACTTCCCGCGCGAGTTCCTGCGCCATCACCGCTGCAGACGGCACCTCCACCATCGCGCCGAGCGGAACATTCGCGTGAATCGCATGGCCTTCCGTCCGGATCTCTTCATTGATCTCGCGAGCCACCAGACGAGCGACCCGAAACTCCTCGATGCAGCTGATGAGCGGGAACATGATCTGCACCCTGCCTTCGTCAAACTCCCCGGCAACCCGCAGCAGGGCGCGCAGCTGGGTACGGAAGAAGTCCGGCTGCGAAAAGCAGAGACGAATGCCTCGCAAACCGAGAACAGGGTTGGCCTCCGGTCCTCCGATGACCTCGCGGGCCAGCTTCCGGCCCCCGAGATCGAAGGTGCGGATGGTCACCGGAGCCGGCGCCATCTGCGACACCATGTCGCGGTAGACCTCGATGTGTTCTTCCTCCGAGGGGAGTTTCGGACTCATCTTCATGTACAGAAACTCGGATCGATACAACCCGATACCGCCGACATTCCACTCCAGCGCGTGTTCGACCTCGGCGGGAAGGTCGATGTTGGCGAGCAGACCGATGGAGCGACCATCACGAGTCACGGTCGGCAAGGCGCGCATCTTGAACAAGCTCGCTTGGCGCTCTTTGTATTCGCGCTGGCGGGACGTGTACTCGCTGAACTCGGCAGGATTGGGGTCGAAAATGATCTTCCCCTCTGAGGCGTCAAGGGCGAGACGCCGTGATCGTTTGGCCTGTTCGCACGCTCCGTGGGCGCCGACGATAACCGGGATGCCAAGCGAGCGGGCGATGATGGTCGTGTGCGAGGTGGGACCTCCCATTTCGAGAGCGAATCCGAGCATCTTGTCGAGCGGCAGCTGGACCGCAGTCGATGGTGGTAAATCGTCGGCCACAAGAATCACCGGCCGATCGAGGTCCTCGAGCTGTCCGAGGTCCAGACCGTGAAGAGCGGCGAGGATCTGGGTCGCGACGTCGACAACGTCGGCCTTGCGATCGGCAAGGTACTCGTCCGGCAGGGCCTCGAATTTGGAGATGAGCTGTTCGAGGACCTGGTCGATGGCCCAGCCCGCGTTCACCTCCTCTTCTCGGATCACCTGCTCCACCGGCTGGGTGAATGAGGGATCCGAGGCGATGAGCTGATGGGCTTCGAAGATTGCGGCGTACTCCTCCCCCATCTGCTGCGCCGCACGATCTCTGTTCTCCTGGATACCTTCGACGGCTGTCTTGACCGCATTCCGGAATCGTTCGATCTCAGCCTCGACGTCGTCAGCGGGAATCGTGATGCGAAGAGTGGAAATCGGGCGCACCTCGTGCACCACCGGCTCGCCGATGGCGATGCCGGGGCTGACCCCGAGGCCGCTCAGAGAACGACTCACTGATCCTCCCCGAATTTGTTCGCAAACAGCTCGACGATCGCCCTGACCGCAGCCTCCTCATCGGCACCGTCAGCGCGGACGTTGAGCGGGGTTCCCTTGGTTGCCGCCAGGGTGAGGATGCCGAGGATCGACTTCGCGTTGACCTCCTCATGTTCGGTGCCGACGTATATCTCGGCTTCGAAAGCGCTCGCGGTATGTACGAGCTTTGCAGCTGCCCTGGCGTGCAGCCCGAGCTTGTTGGTAATAGTCACCTGCTCTTGAGTCATCTGATTCACTCCTCGAAAACCCCGAAGGGCGGCATGACCTATGCACGATCAGTCTATCTATTGTATCCGTTGGTGGGTTGGCAGCCCTACCCCGTTCTGGTGGAGGCCTTGGCGTGCAGCAACTCGCTCGCCAATCGGATGCTCTTGTGCCCGGCAGCCGTGAGGGCTGCCGCCAGCTCCTCGAGGGAGAGAGACCTCCCCTGGAGCGAACCGAGCTTGACGAGCATCGGCAGATTGACACCTGTGACGATCTCGACTTTTTCCGGGTCCAGAAACGGCAGAGCGAGATTGGTAGCGGTACCGCCGAACATATCGGTGAGGACCAGCGTGCCCTCCCCCTTGTCGAGCTCACGCAGCTGTTTCTTCAACGACCGAGAGGCCTCGTCTGAATCCACATCCCACGGCAGCGACATCGCCGAGGTCTCCACCAGGTTCGGGTCGATAGTCTGCGCCGCGTGCAAGAGCTCAGACGCCAGATTACCGTGGGTGAGGACAATGACGTGAATCATGAGTACCTCCAACGATCCTTGTCACGATGGTGGACGACCACGTCGCGTCCCTCCTCCTTGAGGACTTTTGCAATCCTTTCGGCGAAGTATACCGAACGGTGCCGCCCACCGGTGCAACCCATGGCTATGCCGACGTGGGTCTTCATCTCCTCGACATAGCGGGGCAGGAGATACGATATCAGGTCCATCATCCGATCGAACGCCTCATCGACCTCTGCGAATTTTCCCAGCCAGTCAGCAACCGGTCGATCATCCCCGGAAAGCGACCTGAGGGACGCCTCGAAAAACGGGTTCGGAAGAAAGCGAACGTCGAAGACGAGGCTCGCTGTCGCCGGCACGCCCTGGAGATAGGAGAAACTCTGCACCTCCACGGTGAGGGGTTGGCGGTCCTGATCGCCGCCTGCCAGGGCCAGCATCTGCCGGCGTAGATCGTGGGGGGAGAGGCCGGTGGTGTCAACGACGAGGTCGGCGAGCCCACGAACCTCTTCCAGCAACCCGCGTTCCTCGGTAATTGCCTGTTCCAACCCGAGGTCAGGGAGTGGGTGGGGGCGGCGCGCCACCGAGAATCTCCTCAGGAGGATCTCGGGAGAGGCCTCGACGAAGATCAACCGCAGGCCTCCGTACTTTTCTCTGAGCTCACGGAAGAAATCCGGGAAGAGCTGGATCATACCTCGTGTGCGGACGTCGAGAACCACCGCCAAGCGGTCCATACCGTCCTCCGAACGGGCAAAGAGCAACGGCACCAGATCGAGCGGGATGTTGTCGACGCATAAGTAACCGATGTCCTCGAGGCTGCGGCTGAGTACAGATTTGCCGGCCCCTGAAAGCCCGGTGATCACGAACGGTCCGTTGAACGCGCCGTCACTCATCTTCCGTCCCCTGCTGCGCCATGAGGTTGACGCTCTCGAGAAAACCGCGCTCGTCCTCGATCCCGCGCTGCGCAAGAAGGCACTTCCGAACCGCAGTCTCGACCATGATCGCGAGGTCACGACCGGGGGCCACAACCATCGTGTACTTCGGAACCTCGATTCCGAGAATATCGTCGGTGGAGGTCCACGCGCTCGGACGCTCCATCATCTGCTCCCGCCATTTCTGTTCCATCACCCGCGCCTCCGGCGTGAGTTTGGTAAGCCGGATGACCAGGGACACAGTCACCGCCGGCGAGGTCGCAGTCATCCCAAAGTGCTTTCGCACATCGATGATGCCGACCCCGCGGAGTTCGAGGTAGTTCTCGAGGAGATCGTGCGGGCTCCCGAGCAAGCCCTGGTGATGGGTGCGCCGGATGACCACGGTATCGTCAGCCACGAGGCGGTGTCCCCGGTAGACCAGCTCGAGTGCGCACTCCGATTTGCCAATTCCCGGGTCGCCGACGATCAGGGTTCCAAGCGAGAAGACATCAACCAACACTCCGTGAAGCTGGACTCTTGGTGCAAGCTCATCTTCGAGGAAGTTGGAAATCGCCTCGATCGCTTCCGATGTGTTTGCCGGCGTCACCAACAGGGGCATACCGCCGGAATCGCCGGCGGCGAGTACAGCTTTTGCAGGGCGGGCGCCCTTTGTTGAGACGATGCACGGAATATCGAGATCGGTCAACCGCAGCAGGCGCGCTTCAGCCTCCTCGCCGGCGAAGGTCCCAAGATAATCATATTCGGACTCGCCTAGAATCTGCAGGCGACCGGGTTTCACGTAGGGTATGTAGCCCGCCAACGCCAGACCGGGTTTTTGGATTCTCGGATTGGTGATCAGGCGCTTCGTCAATCCGCTCGATCCCGCCGCTACCTCGAGGTCGAGATGAGCGAGGCGTTCCTCGGTCAGCAATCTCTTGACGGGGATTGCTTCCGGGGCGGTCAAAGCCCCTCCGACTCCGCCGCCTGCCGAATAGCATCCGCCACTTCCTCGACACCGGGCGCCGACATAAGTTCAGCCCGTAGATCACGCCGTTTCAAGACTCGCGCGATCTGCGACAGCACCTGCAGATGTGCGGCCGGTTGGTCAGGGGGCGACAATACGACAAAGGCGAAATTGACTAGGTCTTCCCTGTCACCCCCAAACGGTACCGGTTGGACAAACCGTGCAAGAGCGATCGCAATTTGACGGAGCCCCTGGGTCTTGCAATGAGGAATCGCGAAACCGTCTCCGACCGAAGTTGATCCCAGGGCCTCACGCTCGAGCAATGACTCGACCACTGCTCCCGGATCGAGGCCCAGTTTTGGCGCGAAGACATCGGCGACCGCTGCGAGAGCCGACTCGACATCCTCAGCCGCCAGATCGAGATACACATTATCAGGCTCGATGAGCTTGTGGATCTTCATTAGAGCTCGGGAGTGATCAATCCCAGGTTCTTGTCCACACGTCGGTAGATCACGTTGACGCGGTCGTTACTTGCGTTCCGAAACACCAGAAAGTTGTAGCTCGAGTCATCGAGCTGGAGAACCGCTTCCTCGATCGACATTGGTTTGATCGGAATGTTGATTCTCTCAACGATCCTCGGTTCACCGCCTCCAATCGACTCTCGCTCGAGGACATCGACCGCCCACCCCTGATCGGTCTTGGCATCCGAACCGGCCCGTTGCTTGTGGTCCTTGAGCCGGGTCTTGGCGCGACGGGCCTGAATATCGAGCTTGTCCACCGCCTCCTGGATAGCGGAGTTCAAATCCTTGTTTTGCGCCGTCGATTGGAGTCCGAAATCCTTGCCTTTGACTGACAGATCGACTACATGCAGGTGGCGCTCCTGCGTCACCTCGACCCGGACGTCGATGATGTCGTTAAAATACTTCGTGATCTTGGCCAGCTTTTTTTCCGCGAGCTGGCGGGACTGATCACTGAGTTTCACATTGCGGGCAATATACTCGACTTTCATTTTTCACTCCCAAGCCCGGTCTTCCCACCGGGTATCTACTTAGAAAACCTTTTTGCGTTTGTCGGACGATGGAATCAACATCTCCTCACGGTACTTCGCAACAGTGCGACGCGCCAGTCGGATTCCCTCTTTCTGCAACAGGCGCATTATCTTCGAGTCCGAAAGTGGGCGTTCGGGATCCTCCGCTTCAACCACCTTGCGGATCCTCTCTTTGACCACCATCGACGATACGTTCTCGCCACGTGCCGAGTCGACACCGGAATGGAAGAAGTATTTCATGGGGAAAAGCCCACGAGGCGTGTACATGTACTTGTTGCTCACAACGCGGGAGATGGTCGACTCGTGCATGCCGATGTCTTCGGCAACCTGGCGCAGCACCATCGGTCGAAGGTGCTCGATCCCATTTTCCAGGAACGCTCGTTGAAAGCTGACAATGCTGGTCGCCACTTTGAAAATCGTCCGCTGGCGCTGATCAATGCTCTTCATCAACCACATCGCCGACCGCATCTTGTCGCGGAGGTACTCATCGGCTTTCGAATCCAGGTTTTTCGCCTCGAGCATTCGTGCATATCGCGAGTTGATGCGCAGACGCGGCAAGCCATCGTCATTAAGGGAGATCTTGTATTCACCTTCGACCATCTCGACGTGGACGTCAGGCTCGATGTATTGGTTGTTGCTCTGTTTGAAGACCCGCCCCGGTTTAAATTCCAAACCCTGAATCACGTCCAGAACCGGTTTGATCTCCCCCACCTCGGAGTACCTGAGGCTTTCGGCCAAGGCATCCCAACGCTGGTGGAGAAGCTCTTCCCAGTTGTCGGAGATGACGAGAAGCGCCGTTTCGAGAAGATCATTGTTCCCGTTCTCCCCGACATCCATCAGATACTTAATCTGGGTCGCGAGGCACTCCTGGAGGCTCGATGCGCCAATTCCCGGCGGGTCTAACGATCGCACCACCGCCATCGCCTCGTCGAGGCAGGACTCATCACAACCCGTGCCGTCGACGATTTCGTCCCGTGATGCGCGAAGAAAACCGTCCTCATCGATATTGCCGATGATGAACTCGCAGACCTCGAGAATCTCCGGCCGGCAGTCGAGCAAGTGGAGTTGCCACAGGAGATGGTCGTACAGACCCGCTGTTACCGACAGAGAGTTCTCCAGGCGGTAGTCCTGATCCGCCGAGCGAGCGGCCATCGACGGCCCCTCAGAACGCCCGTCACCGAGATAGTCGGCGAAAAACGCCTCGACATCTATGTCGGCGTAGGTCTCCTCCTCAGACGGCAGCGGATCTTCCTCGACCTTGGTTTCCGCCGGTTTCTCCTCTGGAACCGCCTCTTCGCTGGCCTGCCGATCAGTCTCTGCCGGCGACTCACCCTCTGTGAGGGCGGATCCATCGGCAGGTTCCTCGACATCAAGCAGCGGATTTTCGAGGATTTCCTGTGCCAGAGTCTCCTCGAGCTCGATCCTCGAAAGCTGGAGGAGCTTGATGGCCTGCTGCAACGAGGGCGTCATCACCAGCCGCTGCGCCAACTTCAATCGGAGTTTTTGTTCGAGAGCCATTCTTAAGGGTAGAACCTCACCTCAGGTGCCTTTCATTTCCCGGCTCGATACTACAGTTGAGAACCGGCCCGCCCCACTCACTATGTCAGAGCTCGAAATCTTCGCCGAGATATATTCGACGGACATCCCGATTTTCCGACAGGTCGACGGGGCCCCCTGCTGCAAAAATCTTGCCGTCTTTGATTATATAGGCGCGATCAGTGATCTTCAACGTTTCCCGCACATTGTGGTCAGTGATCAACACCCCTATTCCCAATGATTTAAGTCGCCGGATGATGCGTTGAAGATCGAGAACCGCTAGGGGGTCGATACCGGCGAACGGCTCGTCGAGGAGAATGAAAGTCGGTTCGGTGGCGAGGGCCCGCCCAATCTCGAGGCGCCGTCGTTCGCCTCCGGACAAGGTCTCGGCCCGCTGCCCCCTGAGATCCGACAGTCCGAAGTCTTCGAGCAACCGGTCGATTCGTCGGTGGGCTTCGCGTGCTTCGATCCCCAGCACTTCAAGAATCAGCCAGATGTTGTCCTCCACCGAAAGCCGTTTGAACGAGCTTGGCTCCTGGGCGAGGTAGGAAACACCCATTCTCGCGCGCCGGTACATGGGCTCCATTGTTATTTCGCGATCGCCGAGAATTACCTGGCCCTCATTCGGTTGGACAAGACCCACCATCATGTAGAAGGTGGTTGTCTTCCCGGCGCCGTTGGGACCCAGAAGACCAACAATCTCACCCGGGGAGATGTTGAGGGTAATCCCATCGACAACATATCGTCCTCGATAGGCCTTACGGAGACCCTGTGCAACGAGGTCGAGTGTTTTAGGGCTCAGGGCTGTTCCTCCGGGTAGTAAATGGTCTCCGTCCCTCCGGCGACCGAGACCGTACCATCGGCCTGATTCCAGGTCAACGACGACCCGGAAACCTCGCTTCCTGTGGGGTCCGAGAGCCTCACCGGCGAACCCTCGATCGTGACCATTTGGGTGCTGACCTCGCGCCGGGCCTTCTGCCCGGTCATTCGCCGCCCGGTCACCACCTCGACCATTTCAACTGAACCGACCGCCTCGACCGCGGTCACCTCGTTGTTCTCGTTGAAGAAAAGGCTGACCTCCGCCGCCGAGAGCGTGTGTTCCGGGTCGCTGTACCGGACGTTTCCACGATAGACCGCTGTGCCGTCGACCTGGTTGTAGTCGAGCGAGCGGGCAACCACTACCACGTCCTCTCCGGGGTCGCCTTCGATGTCGAGTTGGGAGGCCGGCACTGTGGTGCGAACATGCCCTGCGGCCCGGACCGAGGGTATGTCGTGCCGGTACACCACGTCATCCGCGAGCAGGAGGCGATGACCCTGCCACAATCTCGCGTTTTCCCGCAGGTGGTACACCGCACCATTCTCTGTCACATCGAGGATTTCGGCTGCGAAGTGAGCCGGTTCCGACCCTTCCTCATCCCCCCCACCACCCATCAGCGCGACGCCCTGAACGATCCCCTGCACATTTCCACGAGCCTCGGCCCGTCCTTCCTCGTTGAAGAGCTGGGCTTGATCACAGCTCACCCTTCCTTTCGGCGACAACAACAGAACCCGTTCGGGACCCGTCGGATCGCCGTGGAGCATTGTCAGACCGGCCTCCGGCGAAAGACGGACACGGTATCCGCGAGCCTCTATACCTTCTCCGCGCAGAATCACGTCATGCAGCAACTCCACGTCCGTCGCCTTCCCGTCCGAGAACCAGACCCTCGCCTCCCGCGCCTCGCCACTTCGCAATCCTCCGTCGATCGGCACCTCGTCGAAGCAGATCCCCCTCTCAGCGCGGAGGTTGATGAGTCCCTCCTCGCCGAGCACCGCTCGGAGAATCCAGGTCCGAAGCGTACGCTCGAAGTATCCCTCACCGCCCACGAATCGAACCGTAAGCCAGGGCCCGGTTGTGGTCCCATCGACCTGCCACCTGCCCTTCCCATCATGTGTGGCGACAACGCGCTCCATCCACGCCTCCACCGTGCCGTCGTCCGAGAGACCTTCGGCTCGCGCGGTGACACCACCCGCAAGTTCGATCCGACGTGCGGGGCCGTCGTCCTTCTCGAGATCGACGGATATCAGCGGCGCCTCGATCTGTCCCTGTTGAAAGCGAACCCTCCCCCCCTCAGGAAACTCGATTGTTCTCTTCGACCTCTGAAACACAGCCGTCGGGGCCGTCAGAGTTGTGCCATCCTCGGAATTGAGGATGACTCCCCCGCTGAGGATGATCTCGTCTTTCTCGAGGTCGAAGACGGCGCCCTTAGCACGCCCGAAGGAGGCGCCGGAAATGAACCTCACTTCCGAGTTGGTGGCAAATCGTCTTGAGCTGGCTTCAAATTTACCGGCTTCGGTGGTCAGAACCGCTCCGCTCGGCAGGAGGATCCTGACGCTGCCTTCCAAAGCTGCGTCCCTGGTCTGAATGTTGAAGCTGGCGCCGTCGCAGGTCAGAATCGGTCCCGGCTCGCCATCCCGATAGAACTGCAGGCGAACCCCCTCGATCTCATGCCAGCCGGAGGAAAGTCCGAGAGTGCGTTTCGACGCAAGCTCGAAGATTAAGCGTCCCGCCACACGCTCCACGAACTCGAAGCCTGTGTAGACGCCGACCATGCGATCGCTGCCTTCATGTGCAACCTCGTCGCTGTCGACCTGTGCAACCGGGGTCCGAAACTTGTTGAAGCGTTGGGTGATGACAACAGCGATCGCTATCAGCACGAGCACGATGGTGATCGAGGTGAGCCGCCGCACCCAAAACCGGGACGCGACGCTCATAGAAATCCCACCGAATCCGGATCCCCTTTCGTCACGGAAAATCGAAGATCCTCGTGACGGGTGCCGGGCTGGTCAGAAAATGCCATTGGGGTTCGTGGTCAGCGATCGGTGAAGACGCCCATCGCTCGAAACTTCTTGAATCGTCGATTGACCAACGCGTCCGGTTTGGCCTTGTGGAGGGGTTTGAGGTTACGGCGAATCGCTGCGGCTATGGTGTCCGCCATCTCACCCGGATTCATGTGCGCGCCTCCGGCGGGCTCCGGGAGGATCTCGTCAATGATCCCAAGCTTCTTGAGGTCGGGGGCGGTGATGCGCAGTGCCTGCGCCGCGTCTTCCGCCCTTGCCTGGTCCTTCCACAGAATTGCTGCGCACCCCTCCGGCGAGATCACGGAGTAGATGGCATGCTCCAACATAAGTACCCGATCCCCGACGCCGAGCGCGAGGGCCCCGCCCGAACCACCCTCACCCGTGACGATGACGATGATCGGAACCGGGAAACCCGCCATCTCGATCAGATTATTCGCTATGGCTTCGGCCTGTCCACGCTGTTCGGCATCGATTCCCGGGTACGCCCCGGGAGTATCGATGAACGAGATGATCGGCCGCCGGAACCGAGCCGCAAGCTCCATGATCCGAATCGCCTTGCGATACCCTTCCGGACGGGGCATCCCAAAGTTGCGGCGCAGCTTTTCGGCGGTGTCCCTCCCCTTCTGGTGGCCCACTACAACAACCGGGTCGCCGTCAAAGCGGGCGAGCCCACCCACGAGGGCGTGATCGTCGGCAAATCGTCGATCGCCGTGAAGCTCGGTGAAGTCGGTGAAGATGCTGTGGATGTATGCCATGGTGTACGGCCGCTCCGGATGCCGGGCAACCTGGCACTGTTGCCACGGCGTCAGGGATGAGAACACCCTTTTGATCGTCTCGTCGAGCTCTCTCCGGACCGATACAAGGTCTTCCTCCGTTGCCGGTCCCGAGGTTCCCGCAGACTCGATCTCGTTGATCCGGAAACGGATCTTTTCAATCGGCTCGAGAAAGGGAGGCGTCGGTGCGGCCATTCACGGACTTTAACCCGGATCGCTAGTGAGGTCTAGCTTGGAACGATCAACGCCGGTAAGTAGTCGGCTGGCGCCTCAAATCCGAGCAGAAGCAGGATCGTCGCCGCGATGTTTCCGAGCCCCGGCTCGGCAATCTCCGGATTGGCACGGAACTCGCGCGCCTCGGCCCCGACGATGCACCACGGTACCGGTGAAAGAGTGTGGCTCGTCTTGATGACTGGGTTTCCGGATGGGTCCCGCTTCAGATCCCCCGTGGCACGGTCAACCTCGAACATCATATCGACGTTTCCGTGATCCGCGGTAATGATCATAGTGGCCCCGGCTTCGCGAACGGCTTCCTCGAGACGGCCCACACATTCGTCCACTACCTCCATCGCGCTGATCGACGCCTCCAGCGATCCCGTGTGTCCGACCATGTCACCGTTCGCGAGGTTTACCCGAATGAACCGGTGGCCCCGGTCACCAAGGTCTTCGATCACAACGTCGGTGACCTCGCGTGCCTTCATCTCCGGGGCGATGTCGAACGGACCTTCGTTGGATGGAATCTCGACCCAGTCCTCAAGTTCGCGGTCGAACGGTTCCGAGTTATTGCCGTTCCAGAAAAAGGTCACATGACCGAACTTCTGCGTCTCCGCCACAGCCAGCTGCCTGACTCCATTGTGCACAAGGTACTCCGAGACCGTCCGTGAGATCGCCGGTGGGTTCACAAGATACAGGGACGGGATCTTGAGATCGCCGTCATACTCCATCATCCCGGCGTAGAGCACGTCGGGGAGTCTGCCACGGTCGAACCTGTCAAAGTCCGGTTCGGTGAACGCCTGCGAGATCTCGATCGCGCGATCACCCCGAAAGTTGAAAAAGACCACCGAGTCCCCGTCATCGATAGGTCCCAGGGGATCACCGTCACCACCCTCGATCACGAACGGCGGCAGGTCCTGGTCAATGATTCCCGGGTTTTCGCGACGCAATACCTCCACCGCCTCAGCGGCGCTCGAGAAACTCCGCCCAGCACCCTGGACGTGGGTGTCCCACCCACGGCGCACCATGTCCCAGTCAGCGTTGTAGCGATCCATCGTGATTTTCATCCGGCCGCCGCCCGAGGCGACGGCGGCATCGATACCTTCGTCGGCCATCTCGTCGAGGACCGAATCGAGTTGCTCGAGATACCGGTCGAAGGACACGGGATCGACGTCGCGCCCATCCGCCAGAACATGGACCCTGATTCTGGCAACCCCCTCGGCTGCGAGCCGCCGCAACAAAGCTACGAGGTGATCGATGTGACTGTGGACCTTGCCGTCGGACAGAAGACCAATGAGGTGGAAGGTGGAGCGCTGGTCCACGACCCGCCTTACAAGGCAACGCCACACATCACCCTCGAACAACGAACCGTCGGCGATAGCCTGTTGCACGAGCTGCGCACCTTGTTCAAAGATGCGGCCGGCACCGATGGCGTTGTGCCCAACCTCGGAGTTTCCCATGTCCTGGTCACTCGGAAGACCAACGGCTAGGCCGTGCGCCTTCAGCTCCATGGAGACGGGTGCGTCGCGAAACAGGCGATCGAGATTCGGAGTGGTGGCCAGGTCGAAGGCGTTGCCCTCAAAGCCCTCGTCACGCCCGCGGTACAGCCCGACGCCGTCGAGGATTACCAGCAGCAGCTGGCCTTGAATGCCCGGAAATCCCGGGTACGGCGCCAATCGAAAATCGGTCATCAGTACTCCGATCTTATCAATCTGAGATGGGCGGTTCTGCCCCATGAGCTGTGTGCAGATCGCCCGAGAATCGTTCGTCTTAGGTCCAACTCAACCAGGGATCACCGCATTCCACCTGCCGAGAATGCGGCCGACCGCATCGATGAAACCCGGCGGTCCGGTCCGTTCGAGGCGAGTGACCCCGGGTGGCAGGGCCTCAGGTTCCACAGCATCTCCGAGAAGAACCCCGATCTCGACCTCCTCGAGCATCGGCAGGTCGTTCCAAGCATCTCCGATCGCAGCGGTTCCGAACCGATCCCCGGTGTGGATCATTGCCAGCACGGAACAGACCCCGGCAGCCTTGTCCATACCTCTCCCAAGCAGGTGCCAGAAACGCCCTCCGCGCGCGAGAGAAGCTCCGAGCTCGGCAATCACCTCTTCTATGCCCGCCGTGCCAGGGGGGGACGGATTGTCGGCCATCATGAACGGCTCGGAGGCCGATCGGGTCATGGCGCGACGGGCGGCGGCATCGCCAAGGCCTGTCAGCTCCATGACTTCTCCGACCGACATCTCTGACATCCCCCGCACTCCCCAGCCTCGATCCTGCAGCTGGTGGAGCACATCCACCAAATCTGCTCGACACGGACCGGTCACCGATTCTGAACCGTCCTCCCGCACGATCACCGGGCCGCCCTCCAAAACGGCCGGCCCGGACAGCTCGAGCTCCTTCATCAGGGGCCGAACCTCCGCGGAGGTCTTCGAGCTGACTGGGATGACCAGAATCTGCGCCGCATCGAGCTGGTGCAGCAAAGCCACCGCCGGCGGCGACGGCAGATAGGTGTGAAAATCCACCAGGGTGCCGTCCAGATCCGTGAAGATAACGCCGCGGGGGTTCATTTCATGAGACGAAACGTCGCGTCAGATGGCGTCGGCTCGGCGGGGTCGAAGCAGCACGACACTTATGTTGTCGTTTCCTCCACGTTGGTTGGCAGCTTCAATCAGATTCCCGCAGATCTCATCGAGAGATCCGCCTTCGAAAAGGAACCCGGCAATCTCGTGGTCGGTGAGCATCGAGTTGAGTCCGTCCGAGCACAGCAGATAGAGATCGCCGTCCTCGATGCCCGTCTCCAGCACGTCAACCTTGGGATCGCTGCTGCCACCGAGGGCCTGGGTGACGACATTTTTCAGCGGATGGGTACGGGCGGCCTCCTCGCTCAAGAATCCAGCGGTAACTTGTTCGTGAACCCAAGAATGATCACTGGTGAGGAGGGACAGCGCGCCGTCCCGAAGGCGGTAGGCCCGGCTGTCGCCAACGTGGCAGAAAACCAGATTGCCCTCACCCGGGGGATGGACCGCGACCACGACCGTCGTTCCCATCCCTTTGAGGTCGGCATTGTTGCTCATCTCTGTGGTGACGCGGTGATGGCCGGAAATGATCGCGTCCACGATCTGGTTGGCGAACGCGCTAAGCGATGAGTCCCAGTGCTCCGGCCATGTCTCGTCGGCCTCACTCGACCCGGCCTTGTAGGCCCTCACGATCTCGTCGGTCGCAACCCTCGAGGCCACCTCTCCGGCCGCGTGCCCACCCATGCCATCGGCGACCAGAAACACTCCGTGCTCATCGTCAAGCACAAACACGTCCTCGTTGAGGCGGCGCTTCATCCCCACATCGGTCGCACCCTGCGCTTCGATCTCGAACCGATCGTGTTGTTCAAGGATCACGTTGCATCAACTCCGCCGCCGAAATCGATCCAGCATACCGCCCGTCTCTTCACCACCAGATTCGATCTGGCTGAGTACTGTGGTCGCCTTGGTGTTGGTCGGATCGAGTTCGAGCGCTTCCTCAGCGAATCGCTTCGCCCGCGTCTTCATGCCAGCGGCTAGCGACGCCACCGCCGCTTCTCCTTTCATGGTCGCGTTGCCGGGCTCGAGTGAGGCCGCCTCCTCGACATGCCGCAATGCGTCGCGCTCTTTCCCCGGGATGCGCCCCAGCACCTGCCCGTAGAAGTAGTGAGCACGGGCGTTATTCGCGTCATGGTCGATCGCCATCTTGAGGTGTTCAACAGCCTCGGCAATATTGCCTTCGCGCATCATCTGCGATCCCTTTGCGGCGAGACGGCGCGCGATCTCCTTCGGGTCCATTGCCTTCACATCGGTGCCCCGAGAAATCTCCTTGTCGTATGTTTCACGGCTTTCCGGGTGCCTGAGAACGTTGAACGCCTCGGTCATACCCTGAAATTTCTCCTCCGCCGCAACCCGATCGACACCGGAAAAGCGGTCGGGGTGGTGTTTCATCGCCAGGGCGCGAAACGCCTCACGGATCTGCTTGTCCGTCGCATCTCGCTCGACACCCAGCGTTTCATACAGTGTGACTTTTTGGACCATACTCAACTAATCCGTCGTCACGAAATTACCACGTTCACACTGCCCGTGCAACGATCGCCGTGTCCTGCCCAATTGATGAAATCAGTTATTTCTAGCGGCGCGTATCAGTCAATTTCGCCGCCATCTGACGAGTGACGGGGCTGACGTTTCGGTCGCGGGATACCCGGGCCTTGTCCCTGTGGTTCAGCCGCATGAGAATCGGCCTGACCGTATAGACGGGGGTTTTGGGGTTGAACGCGAGAGCGAGGATAACCGGGTAGTGGCGTAGCCAGCGCCGGTTGTCCGCGATCTGCCGGATCACCTCCTCGGCAACGCTCCGTGACGCCGCGAACCGTTCGATCTCATTGTCTGTGAGCTTGGGGCTAGCGAGCACCGAACGCTGAATCAGGCGGTTGCGGCTGTTGACGAGAATCGCACGCTCCTCAGTGGATCCCCGTAATGCACAGATGATCCGCTCGTGCACGCTCATATCAAGCAGTCGGGAGTGCGCCGACTGTTTGGACTTCCTGACCGCTTCTTCAAGCGCCGCGTCTGTTGATTCCGGGTAGGGCATGGTCTCCAATTTCGGAATGTGGGCGCCGATTGCCGCCAGCGAATTGATCGCCTCCTCGACGCTCGGGCCCACAGCCGCCAGCGCCTCCTCCTCGGCCAGGGCCTTGGCTATAAATTCCTCCTCAAACTCGCGCACTCGACGAAGCACGACCTGGTTGATCTGGGGATTTGATGTCAGATCTTCGAGGATGTCCAGGCAGCCGAGAATACGAACCTGGTTGGTGATGATGATGTCCTGGACCAGCGCCGTCGCATGTCGCGCGAGAACCCGAAGGGTTTCATCCGACACGCTTGGGTGAGCTGCCACGGCCGCCCAGATGGACTCGTCCTCTCTCACTCGTACCAGCTGATCGAGCACGAGTGGATCGGGAGGCCGGTCTCGAAGCCAATCGAGAATGGCTTTTTCGTCCTCCCTTTTCAGAGACTCCCTCGCCACCAGGGCCAGCTCCTCGTCGGGATCGGAGGACAACAGCGTCTGCAAGCTCAGGAGATCTTCGCGAGAGACCGGCAGCAGGCCCTGGGCGGCGAAGAGGCGCACCTGGCGCGGGACCTTGCCCTGGATGATGCCGCCGATGAGGTCGGCGCCGCTACCGCCATTTTGATCACTCATCTCGCACCCTCGTTCCGAGGAACACAAGCCCATCGCTCCGCACCTCGGTGTGCACGACCTGTCCCGGTCTTCCGAGATCCTCATATTGAACCCCGGCCACCTCGAGGCTAACTGCCTCGGCATCACCGATCGTGAGCTTGACCGGCCCACCCAACGAGATCCGTTCCTCGGTGCCGCCGGCCAGCAATCGGCCCCCAGCAACCCCGTCTCGATCCCGGTAGTAGATCCAGCACTCCATGTCGGGCCGCACCCGCACAGTAAACACCACGAGGTCGATGGTGGCCTGCGCAGCAACACTCTCCGTACGCTGCGGCAGCTGCGGTTCCGGCACGGCGCGCGCCGTCGGCGAAACCCGCTGGGAGGGTGCCAATGCCGGGAACGGCAGGAGGTCGGCGCCGAGTTGCACCTCCGGTGCAGAACCTCTCACGATCACGATCGCCGCTGTAACGAGGATGAGCGCTGCGAACGCGACCGGCAGCCAGAAACGCCAGCGGAAGCTAGAAATAAACGGGCCTTCCTCGCTCGTGAACCTGGGACGCTCTCCTGATGCAAGAAGAAAACGTTCCCAAGATGCGTCAAAGATCTCCGCAAGGCGGTACGGATCTGCCCCGACGACGGTGGCGTACTGGGTTACGAAATTGCGGCTGAATACCTTCTGTGGGAGGAATCGGAAGTCACCCGCTTCGAGATCGGTGAGTATGCGCTTCGAAATCTTGGTCTCCACTAAGATATCGTCCAGCGACAGACCTGCGCTCTCGCGCAATCTGCGTAGCTCCTCACCGAAGCTCTTCGGGTGGGTGGGCGGCCCCTCCATCGCCGTCATCACCGGAGAATTCTATCACTCTTCGCCGCCCCTGAGCCTCTCTTTCAAGGAGAGAATTGATGGCGCTGCGGATATCCTCGGGCAACTCCGGGCGTGCGACTGCCCGTTTCAGATCACTTGTTGGGAGCTGTACGAGGATGCTCAGCGCGAGAGTGTACGGTGTGTGTGGACATTGGACGAGAGCTCGGCGCACCTGAAAATATTGACCCCACTTGTGGTGACGGGCGAGCGCTGAAAAAAACTCCGGTGGCGGTTCGGAGGTGTTGAG